>DASZPI010000256.1:0-3082 GCA_035550355.1 Pirellulales bacterium | reverse complement strand
CGATCGACGGATGCCCGGTGATGATCCGCCCGGTGTTCATTTGGATCATTGCCGAGCCGTGCGCGAATGAGTCGGCGTACAAGCTCTTGATCACGGCAAGCTTGTCCATGTGCTTGGCCAGCTGTGGCAGGGCGTCGCTGCACCACAGCCCCGACTTGCCGTGCTGCTTGAACTTGCGCTTGCTCGCCAGCAACTTCGAGGGACGGACATCGCGGCGACGGATTTCCATGTCGATCGTTTGCCCGTCGCGCTTTTGCAGCTCGGGTTTGTAATCGAACAAGTCCATCTGGCTGGGGCCGCCGTACATGAACAGAAAGATGCACGCCTTGGCCTTGGCCGCGAAGTGCTGCAGCTTGGGCGCGAGCGGATTGGCAGCGCCGGCTTCGGCCTTCGACGCAGTGGCCGCGAGCGCACGCCCGGCAAAGAAGCCGTCACCCGCCAGCATGCTGGTCAGCGCCACGCCGCCGAACCCGGCGCCGGCATCCCACAAAAACTCGCGGCGAGTGCGGCCACAGAACTGATTGCGGTGATTCATGGGGCGCTCGGCTTCTTATTCTTAATCGACGTAGATCAATTCGTTCAGGTTGAACATCAGCAAGCAAAAGGCTTCGAGCGCTCGCCGATCGGCGCTCTTGCGGGCCGGTGCGATGCTCTTCGGCGTTTCGACGTGCGCGAAGTCGGCCGTCCAAGCCGCATCGGCGGTCGTCACGCGCAGATCGCGAAAAGCGCACGGTGCGTTGAATGTCCGCAAACCAACGGCCCCGGCGGGCAGCGGGTTCGGATCGACATAGTCGATCTGCGGCTCGTCGGCGTTGTCGAGGAACACGCGAATCCGCGGGCCGGCAAGCTCGACGCGCACGTCGTGCCAACGACCAGGTTCGATCTTCACCGGCACGCTGACCAGCGCCCGCCAGTTGTTTTCGTGCTTGCCAAGCCGCAGCACGTTGTGCCGCAGGTTGATGTTGTAGGCTTCGACGGCATCGACCCCCAACGTGGCATCGTTGGTGCGCACCAGCAGGCCGGCGTCTCCCTTGTCGCTGCCCAGCCACACCTGCGCGCTCACCACGCCGTCGCCAAGCGCCACATCCTCGGCAATCGCCTTGGCGCCGGGCGAAGGTGCGACCGCGTAGCCGCCGTCGTTGCGTCGCGACCACAGGCCATCGTAGTACCGCCAGCCCACGAGCGGTTCGCTGGCATTGCTGGTGGCATCGACTAGCGGCGCGGTCGCCACGTCGAGCTCGCGGCCATGGTCGTGCACCGTGAAACGGTCGAGCGTCAATGCCGCGCCCCAGGTACGCACGCCGATCTGTCCGGCATCGCCCAGCGGTTGCGGATCGGTGATGTCCAACATGGGCTCGCTCGCATCGCCGGCCCACACGCGCAGCCGAGGCCCGGCATACTCGATGCGTACGGGAATTGACACGCCTGTGACGATTTGCATATCCGCCTCGCCCAGCAGCGTGACGTCGGCCCCATGACGGCGCAGGCTCATGGTGCCCGCGCGCGGGTCGAGTCGCACTTCGTAGCCGCGGTACACGTCTCCTTCGGCCGTAGCGCGCACCAGGATGGCCGCCAGTTCCGAGGCGTTGTGCAGCGTCAGGTCGGCGGTCACCGCCCCGTTGGCCAGCGACGCGCCTTGCCACAGCGCGAAGGGCCCTCGATCAGGGTCGACCTTGACGATGCCCTGGTATTCGCCCTGCCAGCGGCCGCGCGAATAGATCCAGCCGTCGCGCGGGCCGCTCATAAAGTCGCTCGGCTTCAGCTCGCGCAAATAACCGTTGAACAGCGAGAAGGGGACAGAAGGTTGAAACGTGAGCCGTGAGCCCAGTGACGCGAATGCCTTGGATTGCCGCGCGACATAATCGATCGCAATTCGCCGCTCGTGCTCGCTCGGCATGCGCTCGAGGGCTAATTGATAGGCGCGCTCGATTTGCCGCGGCCGATCGTGGCTTGCCTCGCGCTCGAGGCGATCGGCAAACGCCGCGGCCTGGGCCAACACAAAGTCGTCGTTCAAAAGCATCAGTGATTGTGGGGCGACGGTCGTGATCGGCCGCTCGCCCAGCGGCTGAACGGTGTTCGCGTAGTCGAACGTGTCGAGCGCCGGCGCGACCATCGATCGCTTGACGAACATGTACACGCTGCGCCGCTGCCGGTCGGGTTCGCTCGACAGCTCCCAGCCGAGTCCCGGCTTCGAGGCGCCGGCCAACACCTCGGCCCCGAGCTGCGGGAAGAACCCGCGGCCTTCCATCTCCGAATTCAACGAGCCGCTGACGGCGAGGATGGTGTCACGGATCGCTTCTGCTTCCAGCCGACGCAGGTTCTGCCGCCACAGCAGGTCGTTCCCAGGATCGATGCTTGCGCCCCGCGTATTGCGATCGATCCGCGAGCTGCGGCGATATGCCGCCGACTGCATGATCACGCGATGCAGGTGCTTGATGCTCCAGCCCGAATCGATCAGCTCGGCGGCGAGCCAATCGAGCAGCTGGGGATGCGTGGGTGGAATTCCCGAACGGCCGAAGTCGCTGGTGGTCTTTACGATGCCGTTGCCGAAGTGATATTTCCACACCCGGTTGGCCATCACCCGCGCGGTTAGCGGATTCTTTGGATCGACCAACCAACGCGCCAGCGCCAAGCGGCGGCCACTGGTCGAGGCCTCTTTGCTGGGGGCGGCGATTTGCGGCTTCTCGCCGCCCAGGACACTAAGAAATGCTGGCTCGACTTCGTCGCCCGGAGTGCCCGCGTTGCCGCGGATCAGCACATGCGTCGCCGGCGGTTTGGTGCCCTGCTCGCGGACGGCCAGCGCCCACTCGAACGGCGCCTCCTTGCTGCGAATGCGGTTCAGCTCGGCCTGAACGCGTTTCTTTTCGGCCTGATCTTTGGCGGCTTTCAGCTCTTGTTCCAACGGCTTGACGAGTGCCTGCTGCTCGGAGAACCAGCGCGAGGACATGTCGTGCGGCGCCAGCGGCACGTAGGTCGCCGAGTTCCCTTCGAACTTCGGCCGCTCGTACGGCTTGATGTTGCGGAAGAAGCTGAGCAGGCGGTAATAGTCGGCCTGCGGAATCGGGTCGAACATGTGGTCGTG
>DASZPI010000255.1:0-1676 GCA_035550355.1 Pirellulales bacterium | reverse complement strand
AAACTCGAACGCGACGCGGGCGCGGTTCTGAGCGTTTTCGACCGAATCGCTTGCCGCCTCCCAGGGGCGGTGCATCGTGGCGGGACCGAACGGATCACTGCCGGTGCCGCGGAACGTGTGCCAATAAGCGACGCTGAAGCGGAAATGGTCGCGCATCGATTTGCCTTCGACCATTTCGTCGGGGTTGTACCAATGGAAGGCCAGCGCGTTCTTGCTCTTAGGGCCTTCGTAGCGAATCTTTTCGATGTCAGCAAAAGCAGGCATGGCGGTGCTCGCGGGGACGCAACGTGGTGGGGGCTGTTCGACCCGCATGTTGCCACAACTCGGCGCCAGTGCCAAGTGCCTGTGGTTAACTCGCGCACGGCTCGCCCGGCGTCACTCCGCTTCGGCGGTGATGCGGAGTTTCGGGTCCATCGCATCGCGCAAGCCGCTACCCACCAGATTGAACAGCGTGACGATGCCGAAGATGGCCAGCGATGGGACCACGACCAGCCACCACTAGTGATAATTCGCCGAGCCGAGGCGAAGCAGCGAACCCCAACTGGGCGTCGGTGGTCGCACGCCAAAACCGAGCAAGCTGAGCCCCGCTTCGGTCATGATCGCGCCGGCCACGCCGAATGGCGCGGTGACCAATGCCGGTCCGATCGAGTTCGGCAGCAAATGGCGGAAGATAATTCGAGCATGCGACGCGCCGCTGGCGCGTGCCGCGGTTACGTAGTCGAGGGCGCGTTGTCGCAACACTTCGGCGCGAATGAGTCGCGCGACGGTCGGCCAACCGGTGATGCCGATCACGAACATAATGATGTAAATACTCGGTCCGAGCAGCGCCACCAGCGTGAGGATGAGAAAGAACGCCGGAAACAGCATGATGACTTCGATGACGCGCGACAGCAGCATATCGAACGTGCCGCCGACGTAGCCCGCCAAGGCCCCGATCACGCAACCGATCGTCAGATACAAGCCGACCGCAAGGAACCCGACCGTAATCGAGATGCGCGTGCCGTAAAGCATTTGCACCAGCACATCGCGGCCGGTGTTGTCGGTGCCGAGCAGGTGCGGCCAAGCGTCGTTCCACTTGGTGCGCTGACTTGCCGGCTTGATGTACATGGGCCGCTTGAAGATCGAATCGAGGTCTTGTTCGACCGGTCCGAAAGGGATGAGCGGATAGAAGCCGTGCTTCGACTTGGGCGCGTCGTGCTGCTCGGTTGTAAACGATCGGGCGGCATAGCGCTGCGTGGGACGGATTCGCGGAATGCTAAAAATGGCCGTCACGGCGAGCGTCATCAACACAAACCACAGCGTCCCGCGTCCCAGCCGAGTACGCCCCGAAACGCGCCGATCGCTCCAGCGCCGTCGCATCACGAACATCACCGCCAGCCAGGGCGCGGCGGCCAGCATTCCCATGTTGAACAGGAAGTTCACCGGCTCGTCGATGGCGAACAGCGCGCGAAACCAAGGATAGATCAAATCATCGCCGTCGCGAAATACGAACGGCTGGTTCGACGCGACCAGCGGGGCAAATACGGCTGCGACGATCAATGGCAGCAACAGCCACAGCGACCAATACGCCGGGCGATTTCGGCGGAACTGATGCCAAACGATGTCGAAGTACGACCGACTTGCTTCCCTTGCCATCAATCCTCTCCTTCAGCCGATTCGAGGCTGATGCGCGGATC
>DASZPI010000254.1:0-10856 GCA_035550355.1 Pirellulales bacterium | reverse complement strand
GTCCCCAGGCCGTACGTGACCCACGAACCCATCGATGGGCGGAGTTGGTTGGTCGACCCGGTGTGCAGAAACAGTGTTGCGGGGCCGTGCGCGACCCCTTCGGTATGCATGCTGTGGATGAAGCACAGGTCGTCGACGTGCTTGGTCATCTCGGGAAAGAGTTCCGAGGCCCACTTGCCGCTCTTGCCGTGCTGCGCGAATTTCCACAGCGATTTCATCACGCGCGCCTGCGAACCCATGCCGGTCCGGGCGATATTCCGCGCGTCGGCAAAATCCTGCATCTTGCCATCGAGCCGATCGAGCTGCGGTTTGTAATCGAAGCTGTCGACCTGGCTGACGCCGCCGGCCATGAACAGGAAGATCACCCGCTTGGCCTTGGGCACGTGGTGCGGCATGCGCGGCGCCAGCGGATTGGCGACGCTGGCGCTGGTGGCGGCCGAGGCCCGCTCGGCCATGCCGGCCAGCGCCAAGTAGCCGAACCCACACGCGGCACGCTCGAGCGCTTGCCGGCGGGTGAACGTCGAAGGCGAGAATTCGAACATCATGCGCTTCTCCTGTCGCGGGTCCGCTACTCGAGATATCGGAAATCAATGCAACCGAACAACGCCTGGAACACGCGTTCCCAGCGGGCCTGCCGCTCGTCCAGCGATTGGTTCCACCCCTCGCCCAACGCGGCGGCGATCGTCTGCCGCTCGCTGGCGCTGGGGCTGCGGCCCAACGTGCGCCGGAACGCCAGGTCCAGCCGCTGGCCGTCGCTCAGCTCGGCCTCAGCCAAGGCCAACCGGGCGGCATCGCGCGCGAGGTCCATCACCAGCGGACTGTTCAACAGGAACAGCGCTTGCGGGGCCACGGTGCTCACGTTTCTCCGGCCGGCCACCGTGTTGGCATCGGCAAAATCGAACGCCTCGAACAACTCCATCGTCCGATTGCGGAACGCCGGCGTGTACACGCTGCGCCGCACGTCGGTGAACACATGGCTGTACTCGGTCGGCGTCTCGGGCTTGGACCGATCGCCTTTGGTCTCGCCCTTCGTCGGCCCGCCGAACGACCAATTCATGCGGCCGGCAACGACCAGCATCGTATCGCGCAGCGACTCGGCATCGAGCCGCCGGCGCGGCATGCGAGCCAGCAGGCGGTTATCGGGGTCGGCGGCGGTCGCCGCTCGGTTCTCCTCGGCGCTCAGCCGGTAGGCATGCGACAGCACGACCTCGCGCACTAGCGCCTTCGTGCTCCAGCCGCTGTCGATCAGCCGCGCGGCCAGGTAATCCAGCAGCTCGGGGTGCGATGGCAGCTCGCCGGTCGTGCCGAAGTTGTCGACCGTGCGTACAATGCCGCTGCCGAACAGCCAATGCCAGACGCGGTTGGCGTACACCCGCGCGGTCAACGGATTCTCAGGCGAGGCAACCCACTCGGCCAACTCGAGTCGACCGCTGCGGTCGCTGGGCATTTCGGGCAGCGGCCCCACGCTCGCCACTTGCAGCACGCCGCGCGGCACGACCGGCCCGGGATGGTGCACGTTGCCGCGAATGGCGATCGGGCAATCCTCGATCTTCTCCCCTTCGTCGACCGACATCGCCGCCGGGACGTACGGCGCCGCGGCTTGCAGCTTCTTCAATTCTTTCTGCAACGCGGCCAGGTTCTTCGTCGCCTCGTCGGCGGCGCGCCGCTTCGGGTTGCGGCTGACCGCAGCGACTTTAGCCTCCGGCGACTCGCCGGCGGCCGGCGTCCCCTCATCGACCGGCAGAAACTGCACGCAGTCGATCGTCACGTCGCCCGTCGTCCCTTCGTTCGACACCAGCACGAACCACTGGTTCGTGTCGTCGAAGCGGAACTTGCCCAGCGACACAAAACGTTCTTCGATCGGAGGTGTCTCACGTTCATCGATGGTGCCCGAGAATTCGCCGTCGGCGTGCAGGATCGCTACCGGCACCGCCTTTGCGCGATTGGCATGGGCCGAGTACGCCACGCGGACTTCGTACATGCCGGCCTTCTTGAACTCGGGCTGGAACGTGACGGTCTTGGTGCCCTTGCCCTGGCCTTCGTCGGTCAGGTAACCGTCGCCCACGTAGTTGCCCACCGAAGTGGATTTGCGCCATGCGCCGACAACGCGCGCCCGGCTGTCGTCGATCACGATCCCCGGCAGCTTCTCGGCCGCCAGCGGCCCGGCAGGCATGCTCCCTTCGGGCTTCAGCGATTTGACCAGCTTCTCGGCCGCCGCGATCTCCTTCTCCAGCGCCTTCACCTTCTTGGCGTGCGCTTCGCTGGCGGTCTTCAAGTCGTCCGACATCGGCAGCGGACGCTCGATCCAATGCGAGACGTTCGAGTGCGTCAGCACCTTCGTGCTGTGCAGGATGCCCGCCATCGCGTAGTAGTCGCTGGTCGGGATCGGGTCGAACTTGTGATCGTGGCAGCGTGCGCAGCCGAGCGTCATGCCCAGCATGCCGCGCCCCATGGTATCCAACTGCTCGTCGATCACGTCCATCTCGAGCATCTGCTTGTCTTGCTCTTCGTAGTTGATCGCCCCGAGCACCAGGTACGCGGTGGCCACCAAGTTGTCGGCCCGCTCTTGCGGCGAGGAGTACGGCAGCAAGTCGCCAGCCAACTGCTCCATGACGAAG
Organism: Pirellulales bacterium; assembly: GCA_035550355.1. GTDB lineage: Bacteria > Planctomycetota > Planctomycetia > Pirellulales > PNKZ01 > DATAXP01. The sequence continues at coordinate 8,238 of DASZPI010000254.1, read as the reverse complement.
CGATTGAACGGCTTGTCGGCGTTGTACGCGGCGATCACGTAGTCGCGATACCGCCACGCCTCGTCGAACACCATCGACCGCCCGCCGCCGCTCGACTCGGCAAACCTCGCTACGTCCAACCAGTGGCGGCCCCAGCGCTCGCCGAAATGCGGCGAGGCGAGCAGTCGGTCGACCACAGCGGCGTACGGGTCTTGCCCTCCGTCCCTCTCCGTCCCTCTGTCCCCCGCGGCAGACGGAGAGATGGAGGGATCGAGCGACGGAGGGAACGACGCCAGGAACGCGTCCATCTCCTCCGGCGTCGGCGGCAGGCCGATCAGGTCGTAGGTCACGCGGCGCAGCCATGCCGAGCGCGAGGCATCGGCGTTGGGCTTGAGCTTTTTCGCTTCCAGGGCGCTAAGCAGGTAGCGGTCGATCGAGCCGAACGCCCACTTGCTGTCGCGCACCCGCGGTGGCTTGCGGCGCTCGATCGGGCGGAACGACCAGTATTTCTTCCCCGCGGCGATATCGATCGTTCGTTTGTTCTCGGCTGGCTTTGCCAGCCGGGGGTCGGGCGCGCCGATGGCCACCCAACGCTCGAAATCGGCAATGGTTTCGCTCGACAGCTTTCCGGTCGGCGGCATCTCAAAACCGTCGTGCTTCAGCGCCTGGATCAGCAGGCTGTCGTCGGGCTTCTTGGGAACGACGGCCGGTCCCGAGTCGCCGCCGGCGAGCAAGGCATCGCGGCTGTCGACGAGCAGACCGCCGCGCAAGGTTTTGGCGTCGGCCGAGTGGCAGGAATAGCACTTCTCAACCAGCACCGGGCGGATCTTCTTTTCGAAGAACGCCATGTCGTCGTCGTCGGCAGCCAGGGCCAACGTCGGCGCGACGGCAATCGTCATCGCGGTAATCCAGCGGCGAACTCGCATGGCGCGGGCACCGAGTCGAAACGGGGTGGGTTCTTTGCGGGGGGTCTTTATCATATCGCACCCGCCCGGCCTTGGAAAGAAAACTTCGCCCTCGACCCCCGGCGACTCGCCGGGGGCTAATGCCCAACTGCCGAGTGAGTTATCATCAGCCGACGATCTCCGCAGTTGCTACCATCACGCAAAGGGAGTCCATCGATGCGAATGCTCATGAACGTTCGGATGCCGCATGCCCCGTTCAATGCGCTGGTCCGCGAGGGGACCGCTGGACAAAAGATCATGCGCATCCTCGATACGCTCAAGCCCGAGGCGGCCTACTTCACCGAGCACGAAGGCGAGCGGACCGCGATGCTCATTGTCGACCTGGCCGATCCGTCGAAGATTCCTTCGCTGGCCGAGCCCTGGTACCTGACCTTCCAGGCAGACGTCGATTTTCGGGTGGTGATGACCCTCGAGGACCTGAAGCGCTCCGGGCTCGACGAGATCGCCAAGAACTGGACGTGATTCCGATCGTGCGTCTACGGTGTCGCGTTCGGCCCGACAATCCGCCCCGTGGCCGGGTCCAGGTGGGCCATCGCGCCGGTGTATTCGACCTTGGCCTTGGGGCGTAGCTCGGCGGCCAGTGTGTTGAACAGGTCGTTCGTCGCCGGGGCGATCAAGTCGCCGCGCACCTCGCGCCACGTTTTCGTCCCGGCGTTCATGCCGGTGCGCTGGATCAGGTGGACACCAAACGACGTGATCACCGGCTGGCTGATTTCGTCGGGCTTCAAGGCAAACGCTGCGGCCGAGAACGACTCGACCATCCGGTTGTGGCGTGGGAAGTAGCCAAGGTCGCCACCTTGTTCGCGGCTTGGTCCGTCGGAATCGCGTCGAGCGGCCTGGGCGAACGTGATTTTGCCCGCGGCGATTTCCGCGCGAATCTGCGCCGCGCGCTGTAGCAGCGGTTCAAGCGTCGTGGCGCTCACCGATCCCGCAACCGGGCGCAGCAGAATATGACTTGCACGGATCTCCGAGCCGTCGTACTCGGCGCGATGGGCCTCGAAGAATTTTTCGAGCCGATCGTCGGTCATCTGCTGCCGCGAGAACTTGGTCCAGACAATCTCCCAGGCGAGGTCTTCGCGCAGCGAGTTCATCGTCAGACCTTGCTCGCCGAGCAGCGAGCTGAGCAGCTTACCCTGCGCCTCGGCGGCGGCTTTGACTTTGGTGACTCCCGCCTCGACTTCCTCGGGCGAAGCCTTATTGCCAAGCCGATCGAGCTCGGCGGCCAGCAGCCGCTGACCAATCAGCTGTTCGATCGCCTGCGCCTGCACAACCATCAGCGCCGCGCCGCTGGCCTGGCCGCCGTGCAAGGCACGCTGGATCACGCGATTGACTTCCGCAGTCGTGATCGCCCGACCATCGACCCTGGCGACGAAGGTTTCCTGCGCGAGCAAGCAGCGCAAGCAAGTGTTCAGCAGCACGATGTTAAGTACGAGCGCGCGTCGAGCGATCACGGCAATGGCAAGTCCTTGAATTCAAAGGGTACGGTGGTTTTGAGAATTGCCGTCGGCGTGCGATAGACGAACGTGTAGTCGTCGAGATCGTCGGCAACCGGGAACGTGTAATCGAAACCTATTGCATGGGGTAACTGCAGCGTCAGCTCTGACCGAGAGGCGGCAGTTCGTTCGCCGCGCGGCGATTCCAGCCACGCCGGGTTCGCATAGTACCAGCCACGGTAGGATTCGAGCGCGTCTCCGGGCTTTAGGTACTCGGCGGTCATGCGTACGGTGTAGTTGCCGTCGTTGATGCTGCCCCGTTCAATGCGAACGGTGGTCGCGCCGATCGTTTTCTCAAGGGAACGAGCATCGATCACGTGTGGAAATCTGAACTCGGCAGTCGCTGCCAGCATCGAGACATCGAGCATTCCGGCGACCACATCAAGTTGCTTCGTGTCGCGCGGTGGTAGTGAAAAAACCATCGCTGCATCGACCGCCGTACATGCACCGGCGGCAACCATGACCTCGCGTTCCTTGGTTTGACCAGCCGAGTAGGCAAGCACCATTTCTTGCGGCTGTATCCGCGGCTCCCATTCGATCGCCAGAGCGATCTTCAGCGCGTCAGCCTGCGCGGATTGCAAATCACGGCGCGCTTCAACCTGCAAAGCGGCGATTCGGAATGGTCCGGAATAACAGACAAAGTTGTGCCCGAGACGTGTGCCGTGCGATTGCGAAACAAGTTGGATCGCATGCATTTGCCCGTATCGGTACGTCGTCATATGTGCCTGGTCGAGCACCGCATCGAGCGCGCGCCAGAACTCAACATCTTTGAGATTGAGAGTCAGGCGTGGGTCGCGCTGCTCCTGGTGCAATTGTTCGCGATAGTCAACGATGCGGTTGCCGGTCTGCTGTTCGATCGACGCGATCGCTTCGGCGAACGGGATTTCCTTGCCGATCAAGGTTACGCGGCTGGCGCGCGTCGCGCTTTCGGCAAGTTGTTTTTCGAGCGTGTTGCGAATGCGCTTGATGCGCATTCGCGCTTCGACACTGACGATCGCGTCAGCATCCGGCAGGGCGCCCAGCGCGCGGGTGCCGAGGTCGAGCAACGAACGCTCTACCGCGTCGCGTTCGGCCTTGGTGCCCGCGTCGAGTTGTGCCACCAGCGCCTTCACTTGCTGCTCGAGCGCAGCGTCGGCGGCCGGGGCCGCTTGCCCCAGCAGCGCGATTGCCAGAATCCAGGCGGCGTTCAACGGCGGCTCCCGTGCGGAACTGATCGCAAAATGCGAATCTATCGCATTTTAGGCAGCCGATCAGACACCTTCCAGGCGATTTGTAACGTAGGCTTTTTTCGATGCCCCGCCACATCGTTTCATCGCTGGTTGCGTCGATCGTGCTGGTCGCGACGGCCTACGCCGACTCGCGATGGACCCTCGCCCTGGACCTGAAAGGCGAGCATATCGAAGGCTACCCGCTGTTCTCGTCGAAGCGCGAGGTGCAGTTGCTCAGCCGCGACGGCCAGCTGTTGACCTTCTCGCCGGGCGACGCGCGGAACTCGCGCAAGTCGTCGGGCGGTTTCCGCAGCTACACCGCCAGCGAGATGCGCTCGCAATTGGCCCGCGAGTTCGGCCAAACATTCGATGTCAGCGGCACCGGGCATTACCTGGTCGTCCATCCGCGCGGTCAACGCGACCTGTGGGCCCCGCGGTTCGAGGAACTGTACCGGTCGTGCGTGCATTATTTTTCGCGCCGCGGCATCACGGTGACCGATCCCGAGTTCCCGCTGGTCGCCGTGGTATGGCGCAACCAGGCCGACTTCATGCGCTACGCCGCCAAGGACGGGGCGAAGATCGGCACGAACGTGCTCGGCTATTACTCGCCCAAGACCAACCGCATCACGCTGTACGACACCACCGGCGCCAGCGGCGCGAATTGGCAGCAGAACGCCGACGTGATCATCCACGAGGCGACGCACCAAACGGCCTTCAACACCGGCCTGCATCGGCGGTTTGCCGACAACCCGCGCTGGCTGGTCGAAGGGCTGGCCACGATGTTCGAAGCGCGCGGCGTATACGATTCGAACGACTACCAAAACCAGGCCGATCGTGTGAACCGCGGACGCTGGCGGTCGTTTCAACGACTCGAGCAGAACGGCAAGCCGAGCGCGATTGCCGACCTGCTGGCGGGCGACAAGCTGTTCGAGCGCGATGTCGATCGCGCCTACGCGCAAGCTTGGGCGCTGACGTTTTACCTGTGCGAAACGCAGCCGTACCGCTACAGCGACTACCTGAAGCTCGTGTACCGTCGCGCGGCATTCGATCAGTACCAGAGCACGCAGCGGCTGAAGGATTTTGCCTCGGTGTTCGGCGACGTGCCGCTGCTCGAGTCGCACTTCCGCCGCTACATGGACGAGCTGCAAGTGCGTTAACCGCCGGCGGCAATCCGGTCCCAATCCAGCGGCGCGTGCTTGTCGATCCGCGGCAGCTCGCAGGCAATTGCCTCGGGATACTTCTGCGCCGCGCCGGTGTTGTAGATCACCACGCGCTCGTGCGGCGCAATCCACGCTTCCTCCAAAAGCATCTCGAGCGCTCCGATGCAGGCCGCCGCCTCGGGGCAGAACGCGATCCCTTCGAGCCGCGTGCCCAGCGACATCCACTCGCGGATTCGACTCTCGGCCACGGCCACGGCGCGGCCGAAGCTCGATCGCACGGCGTCGAGGATCATAAAGTCGCCAACCGCCGCCGGAACACGGATGCCGCTGGCGATCGTGGCCGGGTGCTCGATCGCCGGTGCAAAACGCGCTCCGCTTTCGAAGGCGCGGACGATCGGGGCGCAGCCTTCGCTCTGCACGGCGACCATGCGCGGTCGCTTGCCCGGCCGCAGCCAGCCGAGCTGCTCGAGCTCGTCGAACGCTTTCCACATGCCGATCAGCCCGGTACCGCCGCCGGTCGGATACAAGATGACGTCGGGCAGGCTCCACTCGAATTGCTCGGCCAGCTCGAGCCCCATCGTCTTTTTTCCTTCGACGCGGTACGGCTCTTTGAGGGTCGAGATATCGAACCAGCCCATGCGCTCTTTGCCTTCGCGCACGATGCGGCCGCAGTCGGTGATCAAGCCGTTCACGAGGAACGTCTTGGCTCCCGCGAGCTGGCACTCGTACTGGTTGATGGCCGGCGTGTCGTCGGGCATGAACACGAACGCTTCCATGCCGGCGCGGGCGGCGTAGGCCGCCATCGCGCCGCCGGCGTTGCCTGCCGTGGGGATGGCGACGCGCCGGATGCCGAAGTGTTTGCACATGCTGATGGCTAGCGCCTGGCCGCGACTTTTGAAGCTGCCGGTGGGCAACTGCGATTCGTCTTTGACCCAGAGTTGGTCGAGCCGAAACTCGGCGCCCAGCCGCGGGCAGTGCAGCAGCGGCGTCATGCCTTCGCCCAGCGAGACCATCGCGCCGTCGGTGGGCACCGGCAGCAGCTCGCGGTACCGCCACAGCGACGGTGGCCGGTCGCGGAGCTTCTCTTTCGTCATCGCCCGGGCGACGGCGGGCAAGTCGTACCGGACCCACAGGGGGCGATCGCGGTGCAACGTTTGCACCCGATCGGCGGGAAGAATCGTGCCGTCGAGCGCGCTTTCGAGATGCGTAACAAACATGCTGGTTGCCGCGGGGGCCGTGTCGAAGGGTCCGTTTCGCTACAATAGCGGCATCGCCCCGACGAAGTAAGCACCGAGGCACCGACGACGAAAGGTCATGAATGCAATCGGCTGAGTTGAGCGTGGCCCGCGAGGCTGCTCTGAAAGGGGGCGAAATCGTTCGACGGTACTTCCACGAAGGGGTCGAGATTCGCACCAAGGAGAGCTTCAACCTGGTTTCCGACGCCGACGTGGAAAGCGAGCACGTGATCGCCGATTCGATTCGCCGCGCGTTTCCCGGGCACGCGGTGCTGGGCGAAGAGGCGCACCGCGACGACGTGACCAGCGAGCACTTGTGGATCGTCGATCCGCTCGACGGTACGAACAACTTCGCCCACAAAATCCCCCATTTCGCCGTCTCGATCGCTTACTGGCGCCATGGCAAGCCCGAGTGCGGCGTCATTTACCAGCCGATGACCGGCGATTGGTTTACGGCCGTTCGCGGCCAGGGAGCTGAAAAGAACGATCAGCCGTTGCGTGTCGATGCGACCGTGGGACTGAATGAAAGCCTGATCGGCGTGGGGTTCTATTACGACCGTGGCTCGGTGATGGAAGCGACCCTGGCGGCCATGGGCGATTTGTTCCGCACGCACATCCACGGCATCCGCCGATTCGGCGCAGCGACGCTCGATCTGTGCGCGGTGGCGACCGGCCAGTTCGGCGCGTTCTTCGAGTACGAATTGTCGCCCTGGGATTGGGCCGCGGGATTATTGATCGTCGAGGAGGCGGGTGGCCGCGTGACTACCTGCCTCGGCCGACCGGTGCCGATCGAGCGCACGAGCATCCTGGCGACGAACGGCGCGATCCACGACCAGGTGCTCGACGTGGTCAGTGCGCGCTTTCCGGTGCAGAATGCGTGATCGAAATGCGGAATGCGGAAAGCCGAAGGTGCAGCTCGACGGCGTTCCGCTTTCGGCGTTCCGCTTTTGATCTACTCTGCCTTGGCGACCAGCGGATCGGCCGAGGTCGGCGCGTCGGCAGCGATCGTTAGCGGCACCTGCCACGTGGCCGCCGACGCTTTGCACAGTCCCTCGCGCCCTTCCTGGCAGTAGTAGTATTGCACGGAAACCGTGAGTTGCTCGGTTCCGGACGTCGATGTGGTTGGCAGGCGGATTTCGAACTGCTGGCTGGGATGATCCAGCTTAACGCTCTTGCCCAGCGATTTCTGATCCAGCGGCCCCTGTTTGCCGGCCGCTGCAACCTGGTAGCGCATCGGTGCGATCGCGTTGATCTTCCAACCTTCGGGCAATTCGATCTTCACCCCCAGCGTGACCGCGCCATCGACGGAGCGCAGCGAGATGGGTGCGACGGCCGTCGGCGGCGGACCCGCGGTCGAGGCCGTATGCGCCGCCTCGGCCGGCTTCGGCGGCTCGAGTCCGGAAATCGTGAATGTGCTTACGGCATTGCCGCGGTGCAGATCGATCACGCGAATCAAGTGGTTGTTGGTATCGGCAACGTACAGCTTGCCGCCCGCGGCACTAATGCCCGCCGGCTCGTCGAACGTCGCGCTCTTGGCGCTTTCGGCGGGAGCATCGTCGTGCCCCTCCTTGCCGTTGCCGGCAATCGTTGTGCAGGTGTCCTTGGTAATGTCGATGACCTTGATCTTGTTGTTGTACGTGTCGGCCACATACAGCTTGCCCTCGGTCCACGCCACACCCAAGGCGTGTTGCAGTCGAGCCAGGTCGCCGGGGCCGTCGATATCGCCGAAGGTGAATAGTCGCGCTTCGTGCAAGCCCGCCGTGCCGAGGATCGTTTTCACCTTTCCGCTCGACTCGAACGGCACCGCGCGGATGCTGCTCCCTTCGCTATCGGCGACAAACAGCTCGTGGCCATCGGTCGATAAGCCGCTCGGCTGGGCAAAGCTGGCGAAGCCTTCTTCGTACGGCACCGGCGGCAACAGTGGACCATCAACGATGTCTTCGCGACCGTTGCCCGCGTACGGACCGATTTCCGATTCGTCGAGCGTCATCCGCCAGATTTGGTGCGGTCCGGCCATGGCGATGTACAAGTACTTGTCGTGCACCAACAAGTCCCAGGGGCTATTGAGCGCAACGTTGCGAGGCTTTGCCACCGGGCGCTTCGGCGCCGAGCCCACGGGGTGATGCTCGTCGATCCCCGGCCATGGGCTGTGCGATTGGTGCCCTTGGCCGGCAATCGTAGCCACGGTCTTCGAGTTC
>DASZPI010000253.1:0-2966 GCA_035550355.1 Pirellulales bacterium | reverse complement strand
TCCCGAGCTCGAAGCTTGCCGCGCTCTTGGTCCACGCGCGGTCGAACGCCTGAGCACGGCGATGAACGAGCTGCTCGACGGCGACGGACTGGTGCACGCGCGCTACCTCGGGCAGTACCGTCAGCTGGTTGCCTGTTGGTCGCGAATGCGCCTGTTGTGCGCAGCGGTCGATGAGCTGCCCTGGTCGGCCGAGATGACCGAGCAGGCCGATCGCGCGGTCGTGCACCTGCTGCGATTGACCAGGGCCGACGGTTCGCAGGCTTTGGGGCCGACCGGCCGAGACCATGCTCCCGAGCCGAAATGGTTCACCGCCATTGCCCGCTCGACCGGCAATCGATCGATCGTCCGGTTGGCCCGGGCGGTTGCGGGCGCGAAGGTCGATCTTCCCAGCGAGAAGCGCGTCGGTGCGGCAGCCAACGATTCGGAGTGGGCCGAATTGGCCATCCTGCGCAGCGACTGGACCCGGCAGGCCGCCCGGCTGACCGTCGCGTATGTCGATCGTTGTGCCCGCAGCGAGCTGGCCATCGGCAAGCACCTGCTGTTTTGCGGCGAATCGACGATTTCGCTTCGGCAAAACGATCGCTCCTGCACGATGGAATCCGATTGGGAACAGGTGTGCTGGGAGACGAACGACGATTGCGATTACCTCGAGCTCGAGGCCGAGTTTTCTGGCGGCATCAAGGTACAGCGGCAAATGATGCTCGCCCGGCACGATCAGATCGCCTATCTCGCCGATGCGATCGTCTGCGCGGAACCGGGCGACCTGTCGTACGAGACATCGTTTCCGCTGTCGCCGAAGCTCGAGTTTCAGCCGGCCATCGAATCCAACGAAGCTCAGCTCGGCGATCACAAGCCACGAGCGCTGGTCCTGCCGATCGCGTTGCCCGAATGGCGATCGGCGACCCGCAACGGCTCGTTGGTTGCCGACGAGCACGTGCTGCGATTTCATCACAGTGCGGCGCAGGTGCGTGGCCTGTACGCGCCGATGTTCATCGATCTGAAGCCGAAGCGTTTTGCGCAGCAGTTTACCTGGCGACGATTGACGGTCGCCGAGGATCGCTCGGTGGTGCCGGCCGACGTGGCCGCGGGATTCCGCGTTCATATCGGAAACCGGCAGTGGCTTGTCTACCGGTCGTTGCACCCCGGCGGCAGTCGAACCGTCCTGGGGCATCACTTGTATTCCGAGTTCGTGCTCGGCCAATTCACCAGCGACGGCACGATCGATCCGCTGATCGAGATCGAATAGTCTCGGGCCGGAGAACGCGATCGATGGCTAGCCAGGACGCGGCACTCGACGATCGCCGAGCGGTGCTGGCCCGCAACCTGCAGCAGGTGCGCCAGCGCATCGCCGCGGCCGCGGCGCGCGAGGGGCGTTCGCCCGCCGACGTGCGCCTGGTGGCGGTCACCAAGTACGCCGACCTCGTGACCACGCGGCTGCTGGTCGAACTGGGCTGCTACGATCTCGGCGAAAGTCGCCCGCAAGAACTATGGCGCAAGGCCGCCGCGCTCGACAACCCCGCAATCCGCTGGCACATGATCGGCCATTTGCAGCGAAACAAGATCGCACGCACGCTCGATGCGGTGTACTTGCTGCACTCGGCCGATCGCTGGTCGCTGATCGAGGCGCTCGAACACGAATGCCGATCGCGCGGGCGCAAGCTGGCCGCCCTGCTCGAGGTCAACACCTCGGGCGACGCCAGCAAGGGAGGGTTCGCGCCCGAGGTGGTCGAACCGATGCTCGACCAGATCGCGCAACTCCAATGGGTCGAGCTGCGCGGACTGATGACCATGGCGGCACGCGAAGGCGACGACGCCGTGGCACGCAGCAATTTTGCCAGTTTGCGCGCGCTGCGCGATCGGCTTGTTCAACGCGGCCCGCCGAGCCTTTCGTGGCACGAGCTGTCGATGGGCATGAGCGGCGACTACGAGCTTGCCGTTGAGCAAGGCGCGACAATCGTCCGTGTGGGCTCGGCGCTTTTTGAAGGCCTTGAATAGCCCCCTTGGCTTACTTCTGCGCTCGACAATCGCACCGCGGCTCGCTTGAATGACGGCGTAGACGCAGCCGAGCGGTCCGCCCTGGCAGTGCACTGCCGACGGTCGCTCGGCCGACGGTCCACGAGTGTCCGCCAGTTGTTTCTGCGAGCCGGTTCGGTCGGTCGAGGGTCGGGGGTCGCAGGGAATCGTCGGAGCCACGGGCGCAGTGTGCGATTCCCTCCCGGCCTGCTTGCAGACCGCGTTTACCGGGCGTCCCGCGCGCCGCGCGCTTGTCGAAGCAGCCGAGGCGCTTGCCGCGGGCCTGACCAGCCCACCGGTAAGCATTACTTCCCCAACCAAGAACGCCTCGGCTGCTATTCAGCCCGGCGCCAAAGCTTGTTGTTCGATCAATCGAGCCGCAGCGCGGACAGGTGCCGCGCTGCGCGCTCGGTTGCTTTATTTGATCTCGCGATTGCCAACCGGCGGCGCGTCGGTCGGCGCAATGAACACGCGTTCGTGCGGAAACCTTTCGAACAGCGACTCAGGCTTATTGAAGTTATCGGCCAGCAGATAGACCGGATTGCTGGCCACCCATTGCGACAAGTCGATCGCCTGGTAATGGCCCGTGTTGAAGCCGATCAACACACGCGAGCGCGTCTTCGCCAGGTTCTCGATCGAGTGGCCGTAGCCTTGCGGAATGTAGCCGACGTCGCCTTTGTTGAGCGTTTCGGTGCGGTAACGGCCGTGCGAGCCGAACAGCGTGACGCTCACCTGCCCTTCGATCAGGTACTGCCACTCATCGGACGTGGGATGCCAATGCAGCTCGCGCAGTCCTCCCGGTTCGAGATCGAGGATCACACCAGTGATGGTCTGCGAAATGGGAAACCGATCGGCGCCGACGCGCCATTCTCGACCCCCGCGATGGATCGAATGCGGCTCTTGGGCGAGCATGCGGTACTTATGGCTGTCGGGCGGCAGACGCGGCGCACCCT
>DASZPI010000252.1:0-3857 GCA_035550355.1 Pirellulales bacterium | reverse complement strand
AATGCGGCGGCAAAGTCGAAACCAACCCATCCGGGTGCCAGGTTCCCCGGCTCGCTGCGCGGCCCATGGTCGCCGACCGATCCGGCGAACCCGATCGAGATCACGTCGTAGCCCCAGTCCTTGGTCGCTTCTTGCACCTCGGCGACCATTCGTAACGGATTCATCGTCGGGCCGGAAGGAATCTTTCGCGGCTCGATCTCGCCGGTGGCGAGGAATTTGATCTTCGTTCCGCCGACGTCGATCGTCAGCACGCGCGGAGCCGGGGTTTCGAGCAGGTGCGCGGCGTCGCCCGCGGCCTGCCCAGCCACCTCGGTCGACGCCCCCGGCGGAACCTGCGTTTCGGCACTGGCCATGGTTCTACCCCCTGGAAATGGGACGGATCGCTATCCGTCGCAAAGCGCATGCCTGCGCTTCGGCGGTCCGTCAGTGCGACGACGAATGCTTATCGGTCGAGAACTTTTGTTTCGTTTGCCCCACGATCCCCGCGGCTCGTCCCCCCTGGCGAGGATGCTCGCCGGCGCCGCCGAAGTTGCCCAGGCGACGTTTCGCATCTTGTTCGTTGAACGGCGCACCCGATCCAGCTCGTTGGGCCTGACGACCGCGATTCAGCGATCGACTTTTCTTGCCAGCCATGACCGATCTCCTGTTACGGATCGAAGCGACGGAACTCACACGCACAATGATTCTGAGGCAAGTCGTATGCCGTGATGCCGTCGAATTCGACGCACCGCGCGCGCCCGGAGACGATGGCAACCGATCGTTGACGACCGCCGCGCTGCAAACGATATTTGGCGCAGCCTGCCTTTGCACCCAATCCTCTCCGGGCGAATCGTCGTGCGCATTCTTCTCGGTTATCTGGTTCTCTCGGCTTGCTTGGCCCTGGGCTTGCCTGCGGGGCTCGACGCTCGGCCTGCATCGGCCCCATGGAACGTCGTATTCGTGCTGGCCGACGACTTGGGCTGGGGCGAGGTTGGTTGCTTTGGGCAGAAAAAAATTCCCACGCCGAATATCGATCGCCTCGCGCAGCAAGGCATGCGATTTACGCAGCACTACAGCGGGGCGCCGGTCTGCGCGCCGTCGCGCTGCGTGCTCATGACCGGCAAGCACACCGGGCACGCCGAAATTCGCGGCAATTTCAGAATCCAGGCAAAGTTCCCGGAGTTTGACGAAGGACAGTACCCGCTCAGCGCCGCGGCGGTCACGTTTCCGATGCTGTTCCAGCAGGCCGGCTTTGCCACCGCCGCCATGGGCAAGTGGGGGCTCGGGCCGGTCGGCAGCACCGGCGAACCGAATCGCAAAGGCTTCGACCTGTTCTTTGGCTACAACTGCCAAGCGGTCGCCCACAGTTTCTATCCGTCGTCGCTGTGGCGAAACCGCGAGAAGGTCGTCATCAACTCCAAGCCGATCCCGGGCCATGCCAAGCAGCCCCAGGGCGACGTGCGGCTCGACGACTGGATCGGCGAAACCTACGCGCCGCAGTTGATGATCGCCGAAGCGGAAAAGTTTATTGCCGCCAGCGCCGACCGGCCGTTCTTGCTGTACTTGCCGTTCATCGAGCCGCATGTTGCGATGCATCCGCCGCGCGAAAGCGTTGAGAAGTTCCCCGAATCGTGGGACAGCGAACCGTACCGCGGCGAGAACGGCTACCTGCCCCATCCGCGCCCGCATGCGGCCTATGCGGCCATGATCAGCGATCTGGACGGCTACGTGGGGCGCGTCATGGCGGCGCTCGAAACAGCCGGCGTCGCCGACCGCACGCTGGTGATCTTTTCAAGCGACAACGGCACCACGCACGAAGGACGCAGCGATCCAAGGTTCCATGTCGGCGGCGCCGATCCCAAGTTCTTCAACAGCACCGCCGGGCTGCGTGGCTACAAAGGCAGCGTTTACGAAGGGGGCATTCGCGTGCCGATGATCGCGCGGCTGCCCGGCGTGATCGCCGCGGGCAAGGTCAACGACTCGCCCAGCTATTTTGCCGACTGGTTCCCCACACTTTGCGAAGCCGCTGGGCTCGCAGCGCCCGCCGATCTCGATGGCCAAAGCTTGTGGCCGGTGCTCACCGGTCGCCAGGCGAAGCTCGAGTCGCGCAAGCCCATGCTCTGGGTCTTTCCCGAGTACGGCGGCCAGGTCGCGGTGCGCTTGGGCGATTTTAAGATCGAGCGGCAGGGTCTGAAAACCAAGTCGCCCGGGGCGTGGGAAGTGTACGACATCGCGCACGACCCCGACGAAACGCACAATCTGGCCGGCAGCCGCGCCGACGTCGTCGCGCAAGCCGAACAGGTTTTGCGGCAACAAGTGAGCGAGAACAAGGTATTCCCGGTCAAAATTCCTGGCGTGAATCACTGAGTCGCGACTTCCGCCACGCTATTAAGAACCGAGCAAAGCGTCATCGCGGTTATGGCGGGATGCGCCCGACTCGCATCTGGTCTTTTCGGTTCCGGGCTCAATGGTGTCGGAACTATCGCGCAAAAAACGCGAGCCGTGAACTAGAAAAACCTCTACGATTTATTGGCAGGACGCCAATGGCGCAGATAAGAGGTGGCGGTTACGAATGAGGTAATCCGTTGTGTCAGCCATTCTTCTTCCTAAGTTTCTAGTTCTCGATACTGCAACCCTTGCAAAGGCGTCTTGCGACTATTCGAGTTCGCGAGCGTCTGCCCGCGAAAAGGCGCGGACGTGGGTCAACCGACTACAAGATAATGGCGTATATATCAGCTTCGCATTGACTCACATCATAGAGCTGATACGCCATGAAGACCGAACGGTATTTAACGACAGGCTCGGATTCCTCAGAAGCTTGCCACAAGTTGCGTGGGTACAACCATACGACCGAAACTGGTTCCCCGGCTCCATCGTCGACGTGTTTGTTCGCGAACTGCACGCCCTCATACATGATGCGAAAAATACATGGAAAGGAATAGTTGACTGTGTTCGGCCGGACTTCTGGCAAACTGGAACTGGAGAAGAGCTCTTTGTCGACGATGACGTATTCTGGTCAGTGTTGCGCAGACACGCCATTAAGCAGCTCGACCACCAGCAATACATCGCTTCGCTCAGCCGAACCGATCCGGGCAGGTTGGGAGACCTTACGATCGGTGAGCTCGCAGAAATGCCGATTCGCCCCAAAGAGGAGAGGCCCGACTTTGCTCCGACGTTTGTAAGGGATTTGGAAGATCAGCTAAAGCACCATGGTGATCGACGTTTCATCACTTCAAGCCACAAAGCTGCCGCCCACTTCGTGCTCGAAGCACTTCGGCGAGTTGAGTCAATCGAAGCAAAAACCGTCGACTCCTTTTCGGGTGTCCTCGAAAACTGGAGAATTCCGTCGAGCGAGATAAGGCCGTCCATGACAGTAAAGGAAGTCGGCGAGCTTGGCGTCTATATCGCACAACTAGACTTATTCGCCCAAAAACTGATTCCGCGCGCCAATGTAACAATTGGGAATGCACCTCCCGACTCTCTGCCCTCCTACGTTTTGCAACGGAAGTTAGTTGCCGTGCAGGAGCGTGCGGAACGCGTTTCAGGTAGTGACCTCGGGGATCGTGACTTTGTGCCGCTCGCCCTATATGCGAACGGGCTCGAGGTCGATAAACGAACACACTCCTTTTTGGGCCAAGTCGTAAAACGGACGCCGAGTTTGCGGGGCCTCATCGGTGAGTTTTTTCGCTGTTCAAATTACTCGTCGATTCCTGAGCAAATCGTTTGTGGCAATTGATTCCGTTTTTGGGCCTTTTCGAGAGCCCTGATCGCGAGAAAACGGCTACGGCTATCGCTTCTGCGAGTGGATTAGCTGAGGATCGAGTGCAGCACGTTGCCGTACACGTCGGTCAGGCGGAAGTCGCGGCCGCCGAAGCGGT
>DASZPI010000251.1:0-4384 GCA_035550355.1 Pirellulales bacterium | reverse complement strand
TAGTATTGCCAGGGGTTGATGTCGTTGTAGTCGCCGGGATGCAGCACGCGCTCGGTGCCGTAGCCCTTGTTGTCGAGCACGATCACGATCGAATGGAAGCCGTGACGGATGATCGTCGATAGCTCGTTACCGGTCATTTGGAACGCGCCGTCGCCGACGATGGCGACGATCCGCATCGCAGGCCGGGCGACCGCAGCGCCCAACGCCGCCGGCACCGCGAAGCCCATCGAGGTGTAGTACGCGGGGCCGACAAACTCGGTGCGGCCGTGCGTGGTCAACTCGGTGCCGGCAAACAACGCATCGCCGACGTCGCAGATCACGATCGTGTTGTCGTCCAGCGCGCGATCGAGCCGCGCGATCAAGCGCATGATCGTCACCGGTTCGTCGGGGCGCAGTTCGAATTTCTTGCCGTTGGTCGGCGACTTGGGCGGCATCGCACGCAGCGGCACTTGCGGTCGCCGGGCCGATAGCTCGCGAATGAAATCGGCCAACACCACATCATGATAATGATGATGCCGGATCCGCAGCTGCTCGCTGGTTACGTAGATCCACTTGTTCGGATCGATGTTCGCCGTGAAGATGCCCAGGTCGATGTCGGTCAGGAACGTGCCCAACAACAGCAAGCAGTCGCTGTCCTCGACGAACTGCGTGACCTCGGCCCGGCTCATCGCTCCTTCGTACAGCCCGACGTACAGCGGATGCGTTTCGCGCACCACGCTCTTGCCTAGCAGTGTGGCCGCGATCGGGATTTGCGTGGCCTCGGCCAAGGCGATCACTTCGTCTTGCAGTCCGAAGCGATGGATTTCGACCCCGGCAAGGATGATCGGCTTGGTGCTTGCGGCCAGGATCTTCGCCGCTTCGTCGGCGGCCTCTTTCAGCGCGGCCGGGTCGCTGACGAACTGCGTTTGGCGAAACTCATGCGGGGCGCCGGGCACGACCTTGACCATGTCGCGCGGAATCTCGATGTACACCGGCCGCTTGTAGCGGACCGCGGCATCGAGCACTCGGTCAATTTCGCGAAAGGCGTTCACCGGGTCGACCAACTCGGTGCTGGCGACGCACAGCTTCTCGAACACTTCGAGCTGCGTGCGGAAGTCGCGCACCTTGTGGTGCAGCAGCGGGTTGTTCGATCGCTCTTCGAGCCCCGGCGAACCGGTGATCACGACGACGGGTGATTTCTCGGCATACGCCCCAGCAATGCTATTGGCCAGGCTGAGGCCGCCGACGCAGTAGGTTACGCACACCGCCCCCAGACCGTTGATCCGGGCGTAGGCGTCGGCGGCGAACCCGGCGTTGTCCTCGCGGCAGCAGCCGACCACGTTGATCGGGCTGGCGCAGAGCATCGAGTAAAACCCCAGCACGTAGTCGCCGGGAATGCCGAACACGTCGCGCAGGCCGTAGTCTTGCAGACGGCGAATCAGATACTCGCCGATCGATAGTCCTTCGACCGGGCCGGTGAGCCGAGGCGCGGGGGTTGGCGACGCAGCGGATTCGTGCGAAACGGCGTGTGCCATGCGTGCCCTTCCTGGGACCGATGCGGACAGCGAACGCTATAGAACCTTACTGCGATCGGCCACCGGAGGCAATTGTGAGAACCGGCCAACCGGGCTAAATGATAGCGGCGGGCGCGAGAGCTACCGGGACGATTGCTCTGGCAGCAAAGTGGTTCCGTACCGTACGATTCGCCGCTGGCAATGGAACGGGGCCCTGATTCGCGGCGTACCATGATCGATATCACGCCCGGCGGCATCGAGGTAGCGTTGCTCGGCGCGGTCGGCGGCGTGGCGACGTATTTTTTCAACCAGTTCGTGGTCGAGTGGTACCACCTGGTAATGCGTCGCCGCAGGCTGCGCGACGCGCTGTTGGTCGACTGCGTCGAGATTCTGCACCGCGTCAACCATCTTTCGTTTCAATACCACCGCATTGCCGACGCCGACGATCGCGACGACCTGCGGCAAGTGATGAAGCACCCTAATGGCTTCGTGATGTGCGGGCCGATGCCCGACACGCGCGAGTTGGTCACGTTACTCGATCAGCGCGGCTCGCGCCTGGTGGTGCGGTTCTTCGAGCGTTGGGAAACGTTCGCGATTCTGGAGCACCGCTACACGGCAATCTATCAAAAGCTGCTCGAAACCGCGGCGGCGTGTCTCGATCGACGCGACGACGTGGTGTCGCTGCGCGAGCTCAAGCTCGAATATTGGGAACAGTTGCGAGCCGGACTGCTGGCCATGCAGGAGACTGGCAAGGACTTGTGCTTTTTTGCCTGCCAGTTGTTCCGGCACCTGGGCAAGTTCAACGAACCGCTGCTCGCCAAGTACTCGGCCCAACGCTGGACCTCGTGGAGCGAGTTTGACGCCGAAGTGCGGCGCTATGCCGATGGAGTGGTCGATCCGCTGATCCGGGTTGGTTCGACCCCGCACGCCCCGCACCAGGGTTTTCATGGCGAACGCCGCCGTCGCGACCGGACGTCGGCGCCGCGAACCTAGGGCAGGCCTTGGCAGCGGTCATCGGCCGGCCCCTCATGGCCGAGCTTGCGGCGCTACGCCAGGCTACCGGGTTGGTAAACCCGCCGGGCAAGTTGCCCTGCGACCGATCGCACCCTTGGCGGCTCGCAACCACTCGCCGTGGTCGGCCACTTTCCAATCATCCGTCGGCCGATCGAGCTGGCATTGCAATGGGGAGCCGTTTGGCGGGACCGCACGATGTCGCCCCCCAGAAATCCAGCAAAAGCTGCGAGTTTTTGCAGAAAACCCCCCCTGAATTCAAATCGGGCCCGGCACCCATCGCGCGCGTTGCGAGCGCCATTTCCACCGATTGCAGGGCCCGGAAAACGCGCACGCCCGGTCGCGACCACCCGCTCTGGCACGCTCGTTGCATGTTCAGGAAACGGATCGAAAAAGGAGCGAATCATGGCGAAGACGAGCCGCAACAAGTCACCATTGGGCGATTCGATGTTGAGCAGCGCGAAGCAGCAAGCGCAGCCGACCGAGCTGTTCGAACCGTGCCGTGAACAGCCGGTGTTAGGCACTTGCCGTGGCGCGCAAACACGCGATGGCCGAGTCGGCAGTTCTCGTCGCCGGCCGCAGGCGCCGCGTCCGTGTGCAAGCCTTGGCGTGCGAACGTCGGCGACACCAAAGATTGCCAATGCGAACCTAAGGTTCGAACCGCGCACCGATACGGCGTAGCGCAGATTCATTGTGCTTCTTGGGCAGTTCTTTTATCGCTCGACCCATCGTCGTGCGATCACATGCTCGCGCGTCGGGGAGCGGTATTGTTGCGCAAACAATTCACTCGGACCAGCTGCCGGAACCGGCCGGGTCGGGACACGCATGCCAGAACCAACGCATACCGGAACGAACCATGACCACTCCAAACGATCTCTGCCCTGATCTTCGGCAATCGCTGCCGAAGGCTCCGACCGGTATCGCGGGCCTCGACGAGGTCACGTGCGGCGGCCTTCCGCGCGGACGCACGACGCTGGTGTGCGGCGGCGCAGGATGCGGCAAGACGTTGCTGAGCATCGGCTTTCTGGTGCATGGCGCAATCGACTTCGACGAGCCAGGCGTGCTGATGGCCTTTGAAGAGACGCCGCAAGAGCTGGCCGCCAACGTTCGCTCGCTGGGCTTTGATCTCGATCGCCTGATCAACGACGAAAAACTGGCCATCGACTTTGTGCGAATCGACCCCAATGAAATCGAAGAAACCGGCGAATACGATCTGCAAGGGTTGTTTGTCCGCCTGGGCCATGCGATCGATTCGTTGGGCGCCAAGCGCGTCGTGCTCGACACAATCGAAGTGTTGTTTTCGGGACTGTCAAACACCTCGGTATTGCGCGCCGAGATTCGCCGACTGTTTCGTTGGCTGAAGGACAAAGGCGTGACGGCCGTCGTTACCGGCGAACGCGGCGAAGGCTCGCTCACCCGCTATGGCCTGGAAGAATACGTTTCCGACTGCGTGATCCTGATGGACCACCGCGTGCGCGAGCAAATTTCGACGCGCCGCCTGCGGATCGTCAAGTATCGCGGCTCGGCGCATGGCACCAACGAATTCCCCTTCGTGATCGATGAAGACGGATTGTCCGTGATCCCGATTACGTCGTTGGGCTTGGCTCACTCGATCTCCGAAGAGCGCGTCTCCAGCGGCGTTCCGCAACTCGACGAGATGCTGGGCGGCAAAGGCTTCTTCAAAGGCACCAGCGTGCTGATCTCCGGGTCGGCGGGCACCGGCAAAACGAGCATCGCCGGCTACTTTGCCAGCGCCGCATGCGCTCGCGGCGAACGATGCAGCTTCTTCTCGTTCGAAGAAGCGCCGGGACAATTGATCCGCAACCTGCGCTCGATCGGACTCGACCTCGACCAATGGCAGAAGCGCAACCTGCTGGCCA
>DASZPI010000250.1:0-5742 GCA_035550355.1 Pirellulales bacterium | reverse complement strand
GAACGGCCCTGGCGCGCCGAGGCCGCGCTGCTTGAGCCGTTCGGCAGTCTCCGGTCCCAAGCCCGCCAGCAGAATTTCGTCGTCCAGGGCCATCATCTGCCGATAGCTGCCCGGGTCGCCCTGGCGACCGCAGCGACCGATGAGCTGCCGATCGATGCGGGCCGAATCGTGAATTTCGGTGCAGATTACGTGGAGGCCGCCGAGTTCGCCGACCCCGGGCCCCAATTGAATGTCCGTGCCGCGGCCAGCCATGTTCGTCGATACGGTCACGCGCCCCAACTCACCTGCCTCGGCCACGATCTCGGCCTCGCGCGCAATCTGACGCGCATTCAACACGTCGTGAGCAATTCCCGCCTGTTTGAGCATTCGCGATAGATGCTCCGACTTGTCAATCGATCGCGTGCCGATCAACACCGGTCGTCCCTGGTCGTGCAGCTCTCGCACCTCGTCGATGACCGCCTGCCAGCGCTCGTCGGCGGTCCCGTACACGCGCTCGGGCCATGCTTCGCGGATGGCTGGGCGATTCGTCGGGATCGTTTCGACGCGCATGCGATAGATCTTGCGCAACTCGCCGGCCGACGTCGCCGCGGTGCCGGTCATACCGCCAAGATGGGGGTAGCGCAGAAAGAACTCCTGCACGGTGATCCGCGCGGCCTGGCCGGTGCCCGCCGTCACCTCAAGTCCTTCCTGCGCCTCGACCGCCTGATGGATGCCATCGCGCCATTTGCGCCCCTCGGCGATGCGTCCGGTGAATTCGTCGACGATCAGCACCTCGCCCTCCCGGACCACGTAGTGCCGATCGCGGAGATAATCGCGCGATACTTTGATCGCCCGCTCGATGTACTCGTACAGCGTCGCCACACCGACACGCTGCATGGCGGGCGCCTGCGACAGCGTCCGGACTCGCTGACGACCCGCCCCGGTCAGCCAGGCGCGCCGCTCGTCGTGATCGTAAGTGTAGTCAACGTCCTCGAGAAACTCTCGCGAGGCCTGGTAGCTCCAGGTAAAGCACTGAGCGGCCAAACGCTGTTCGTCGGTCGCGGGCGCAGCAATGATCAACGGCGTCCCCGCGTCGTCGATCAGCACGCTGTCGGCCTCGTCGACCAATGCGAAGTGCGGATCGCGCTGCACGGGCTCATCGCCCTGCCCCGAGCGATCGCCGGCCAGGCGTTCGAGCACGTTGCCCGATTGCGCTTGCATCCGCTTGAGTAGACGATCGCGGAGGAAATCGAATCCGAACTCCTTTGCAGTGCCGTACGTCACGTCGCACGCATAGGCTTCGCGACGTTTGGGCGGAGGCATGTCCGATTCGACCACACCCACGGTCATTCCCAGCGCCGCGTACAGCGGGCGCATCCATTCGGCATCGCGTCGGGCCAGGTAGTCGTTGACCGTGGCCAGATGCGCGCCCTGTCCGGCCAGCGCCAACAGGTACATTGGCAGAGTCGCCGTAAGCGTTTTGCCTTCGCCGGTCTGCATTTCGGCAATCGACCGTTCGACGATCGCCATCCCGCCCAGCAGTTGCACATCGAAGTGCCTCATCCCAAGCGCTCGTCGGCCCGCCTCGCGCACCAGGGCGAATGCTTCGACCAGCAACCGATCGATCGGCTCGCGGCACTTGGCTCGGAACCGCAGCGAAAGGCTGCGCTTGCGCAACTCGACGTCGCTCAAGGCGAGCAGTTCGGATTCGAGCGCGGCGATCTGGGCCACACGGCGACGATGCGCGCTCAATCGCCATTGGCGAATGGGGCTCCACCCCAAGCTCGAATCCACAGACATGCGCGCGTTTGGCCCAACCAATCTCAGATTTGCCCCAGCGCGAATCTACCCCGAGACACGTCAACGATCAACGACGGGTCGCGCTTGGCAAATCCATAATGTCGATCGATGAGGCGGTCGACACCGGTGCCGCATTGGGCGCCGTTGGTCGTGGGTCGAGCGTCACCAGTCGTGGCGGGCTCGATACAGGCATCGGCTCGGTCGGAATCGCGATCGGGCGATTCGGCGCCGCAGGTTGATTGTAAGTTGCAGGCATGGCGTTGCCGGCATTTGGGGCATCGCTGGCCGACAACTTTGGTTGTGCGGTCGCGCCTTGCTGATAGTACGATGCCGGCGGCGGTGGGGTGGTACTCGAGTTGAATCCACCCGGCGGGCTGTACGGATTCGCAGGCGCAGCACTGCCGACGCTCGGCGCGCTGTAATATGGATTGCTATTGGCAGGCGGCGCCGCGGCGCCGGTGGGCGGCGCCGGAACGGTTGCCGGCCGCAAAAACGGATCGAGCGTAGTGCGTTGATTGGTGGACTGACAACCCGCGCAAAGCGCGAGTGTCGCACCGACAAGCCAGGCTTGCGTTTTCCAGGGCCACGGCATGGGCAGACTCCTTCAACCCAGCGCGACGCGCACGGGCCCGCCACCCGGGGCGGGCATGCTTCTATCGAGGGGCCGCATAGCCTAACGTCTTAGGCCGGCGCGTCCAGAGCAGTTTTTGCCGGCAAGCAGTCAGTCAAAAGCCGCCAGCATTTGCGCCGGCCGTACTCGCTCGCTGCCACTTCTTGCTCATTTCACGAACGGATTCTTGATCATCACCGGGCGAATCGGGGGACTCGCGTCGCGCGGTGCGGGAGCTGCGTTCGTGCCGCTGGGCGTACTGTACGGGCCGGCGACCACGGTCGAGCTAACATGCACCGGATCATGCACCGGGTTGGGCGGCGAAAATGGATACGCGTAGGGGCTGAACCCGTACGGCCTCGGCACTGCGTAGCTGTAATACACCGGCGGGAACTGCGCGAAGTACGGCAACCGCTCGGGCACGTACGAGTACCACCACGGGTTGTAGCCTAGGAACTGCGCCTTCGCCTCGCCCGCGCCGACAAAAATCGTCGCGGCGGTAATAATCAAGGCAATCGTGCGTGTCGAACATTTTGCCATACAGCACCGGGGGGGTTTGGGGACCGAACGGAATGTCGCTCGCTTCCCCTCCAGGCTAATCCGACCAACGGTCAATGCAATTCGTCCACGTTACGGTAAAATGCGGGCGACTCGCAGGGCATGCCGATGTGCAGAACCTATCTTGCCGTTTCTGTCGTGGTCCTCGCTTGGGGACCGCTCGCGCCGCTGCTCGCTCAACAAGCGACTGTTGAAACCAGCGCGAGCACCGTTCAGGGCGGATTCTCAGAGCGCTACGAGTCGAATTGGGGCGTTCGCGGGCCAGGGTTCTTGCTGGACGTCGGCGCACCGGTCGGAATGCCGGCCGGTAGTGCGTCGATTGCGGCCGGCGCGACCTCAGGACCATGGTCGGCGCATTTTGCTTTCGGCGTCAGTCAAGACATGCAATCCACGGCCGGTTGGACGGGCCCTACCCTCAACATGACCAACGGAACCAGCGGATACATGGTCGATGCCGTGCAGAGCCCCTTCGTCATTTCGGTCATGCCAGTCGTTGGCGCTGCCGAATGGCCAATCGAGATGCCGCAGTCGTTGCCGTCGCAGCCGGCCGCGGAGCTTCGCATTGATCCTCCCCAGTCCGTTCAACGAGCGACCAGGCAACCGTCGCCATCGATCGCGACGATGAGCGTGGCCGATGCCCGGCGTCTGCGAGCGGCAGAACATGCCGGGTTGTTGTCGGACGCGGTGCGCTACGTGCAGCAAGGCGATCGAGCGCTCGCCCGCGGCAAGCCGACGGTGGCTGCGATCTTCTATCGTATGGCATTGCATCGCGCACCGCCTTCGTACGCTTCGACGGTCGAAGCAAAGCTTTCGGGCGCATTGGCCGATCCGAGGTCGGCGGATTGAGCACCGTCGTTGCACCATCGCGGCCGGTGCGCTGGTCAACCTGGTTGATCATCGGCGACGCTGCGGAACCCGGGCTCGATGAGGTGCGCCGTTCGCTGGTGGGCAATCGTCTCGTCGTTCACGCGACGATCAAATCCGCCCTGCGCACGATGGCTGTGGTGCGACCGGCCATCGACTGGATCTTGCTGCTGCAATCGCGGTCCGGCGAGTTTGCCGCGGCCGACGTCGACCGGTTGCGGATACATTTGCCCCTTGCGCCAGTGGTCGCAGTTCTTGGTCCTTGGTGCGATGGCGAACTGCGCACCGGCATGCCCATTGCCGGTATCGTTCGCGTTCCGTGGCACCAATGGTGTATGCGGATCGAAACGCAACTGCAAGCAATCCGTCTGGGCCATTGTCCGCCATGGGCGCTGCCATCGACGGCAAGCGACGAAGAGCGACAGGCGGCCTCGAGGCAGCAGCGCTCGGCCGCGAATCACCAGAACGCGTTGATCCAGATCGTTTCGGCCGACGCCGACTTGGCCGAATGGCTGTGCGACACGTGCATCGGATTGGGCTGGCATGCGGTATGGGCTCGGCCCGACGAAGGCCCGCGAACAGGCGCGCCAAGCGTGGTGGTGTGGGTCGAGCGCGGAGTCGAACCGCCGGCCGACGACGACTGGCGTCGCTGGACAAACAACGGCGCGATTCGGTCGATTGTCATCGCGAGCTTCGCGCGCGGCAGCGACCACCAACGATGGCACGATGCGGGCGCCCGGGCGGTCTTGAATAAGCCGATTGCTCTTGTCGATCTGCAGGACGCAATCGCTCAGTCGCTGTCGCAATAGTCGCCCGAGTCGTCGCACAACTCGGTGCGGACGATCTCGCGTTTCCATCCCGGCTCGTGGATCGGCCAGGCGCGAACCTGAAGGCCACGGTGCGTGCGGCGGTCGGCCTGTCCGCAACGATGTGCCGCCTGCCAGCAGTCATTTTCTACCGGGCTGAGCGTCGGCGGCCGGCGGCCGAATGCGGCACGACGAAATGCGACACGCCCCTGATCGCAAATGGTGACGATTGTGGTCGATTCAAAATCGAGCATTCGCCGCGCGATCAACTCGTGGCTGGCGGTCGCGTACCGTTGTTTCAGTGCGAGCAAATCCCAGTCGCAACCGCGTCCGTCGCGCTGGAACCAACTCGTGGGCAATAGCAGCCGGGATGCCAGGTGATTGGCGATCGATTCGCGCGCCGCCGCAGGCGCTTCGCGCGGATCGACGCCCAGCCGCTGAAAAACGTGCAAGGCGGCATGTTCGCCGAGCTCATGCGCCACAGCCCACTCGCGCCGCTCGTGACGCGGATCGGCACGCAACAGGATCGATGCCTTGGCTGGTGGCTCGATGATCAACGATTCACGACCGCCGCCGTTCGCCCCCCGTGCGCGCGGCATACGCAATCGCACGTACCGTGCTCGCCCGTGTTGGTCGTCATCGCGGGCAACCACAATGCCCAGGGCGTCGGCGGCCGCAAACGCATCGATCGGCGGCGCTTGAATGGACGCCGCTCGTAAGACCGCATCAATCGTGTCGTCGAGGGCCGCGGCGAACTGCTCTGCGGGAATTTCGGGAAGCATCGTGCCACCTTTGTATACATCTGTATAGTATCGAGACGGCTCGTTTAAGCAAGCAGAAATGCCGGGCCACTCGTCAATTTTTGTGCTCACCGATATGATGAGTCTGTTCCAGCAGCAGCATCGCTTTCGAAAAAAACTTCAACCACGTCGGTTGCCCATCCAGCCGACCCCTTCGCGCGCACGGTCGCGCAATAGGCCGGCGCATGCATCTTCCGATTGTCGACCGTTCCGAGGCGCCTCGCCGTCAGTCGGCCCCGGGCGAATGCAAGGGGACATACTCATTCATCAGCCTCGGGTGCCCGAAAAACCTGGTCGATAGCGAGCGGATGCTCGGCCTGCTGCA
>DASZPI010000249.1:0-3567 GCA_035550355.1 Pirellulales bacterium | reverse complement strand
GAAGGCTCCCACTTCGCGTTGATACGCGGCCAGCTCCGGCAGTCGCTCGTCGACGACGCCCAACACCTGCTTCAGCCGCTGGCGATTCGGTTCGACGCTTTTGGTGTACGCTTCGGCCGACGAGTAATCGCGTTTCCAGTGCCGAGCGCGGCGCTCGACACTGGCAGCGGTGGCCCGGTCCAGAAACGTGTGGATGCCATCGACCATCCGTGCCGCCAGGTCGCCGTCCCAGGTCAGGTCGCTGGTCCCTGCAAGCGGGGCAGCGAGCGCGGCATTTGCGATGACGACGAATGCGAAAAGTGAGCGGCGAAGACAAAGCGAGGCGTGCATGATCGTTGCCCGTGTGCGGGTGGGGACTTATGCTGGCAGGACATCGGCCACGATACCCGCCTGCCCCCCGAGGAGCAAATCATGCCTCCGCACGCCCACGCTGCCAATCGTCGCGATTTTCTGCACGCCGCCGGGGCGACGATCGCTGCTGCGAGCCTCGCGCCACTTGCCGCCGCGGCGCCGTCGGCCTCGAGCGAGAAGAAATTCAAGAAGGCGGTCAAGTATGGCATGATCAAGCATGCCGGCAGCATCATGGACAAGTTCAAGCTGCTATCGGACCTGGGGTTCGATGGCGTCGAGGTGGATGGACCCACAAGTCTGGACAAGGATGAGTTGCTAGCGGCCCGCGACAAGACCGGCATCGAAATTCCCGGCGTCGTCGAGGCCACCCACTGGAAGGACACGTTCTCCGATCCGCGTGCCGAGGTTCGGGCGAAAGCGGTCGAAACGCTCGAAGGTGCCCTGCGCGACGCGAAACTTTTGGGGGCCACGTCGGTTCTATTAGTACCGGCCGTCGTTAGCAAAGAAGTGTCGTACGCCGACGCGTACAAGCGCTCGCAAGAAGCGATCCGCAAAGCGCTGCCTTTGGCGGCCGAGATGCAGGTGAAGATCGCGTTTGAGAACGTGTGGAACAACTTTTTGCTCAGCCCGTTGGAGACCGCGCGGTACGTCGACGAGTTCGAGAGCCCTTGGGTCGGCGTGCACTTCGACGTGGGCAACGTGGTGCGTTACGGCTGGCCTGAGCAGTGGATTCGCACGCTGGGCAAACGGATCGTCAAGCTCGACATCAAGGAATACAGCCGCAAGATCGCCGACGAAGAAGGGGTGCGCAAGGGTTTTCGCGCCGAGTTGCTCGAAGGCGATTGCGATTGGCCAGCGGTCATGAAGGCGCTAGGAGAAATTGGCTACACCGGCTGGGGAGCCGCCGAAGTGCCTGGCGGCGGCGAAGACCGATTGCGGGAAATTTCGGTGCGGATGGATCGGATTTTTGCCTCGTGAACTGCCATGAGTGCTGAGTAGCTGATTCGGTAAATGGAGTGGGTGATGCGATTCGTCGCTTGCGTTTTCGCGTTTGGTTGTTTGATTGGGTTCGTGCAGGCCGGCGAGGTTGCCGACTTCGCGCTTCCTGATGTGCACGGGAACGTCCACAAGCTCGGCGATTACTCCGACAAAAAGATCGTCGTTATCGCGGTCCTGGGCACTGAATGCCCGTTGGCGAAACTGTACGGCACGCAGCTACAAACCCTGGCCGACGAGTACGAGCCCAAGGGGGTCGCGTTCTTGGGCGTCGACGGCAACCGGCAAGACACGCTCGCCGAGATCGGCGCCTTTGCCCATCGCCAGGCGATTAAGTTCCCGCTGCTCAAGGACCAACCCCAGAAGAGCGACGGCAAGCTGGTCGTCGATCGGCTGGCGGCCGAGCGGACGCCTGAAGTGTTCGTGCTCGATGCCCAGCGCCGGGTGCGCTATCACGGCCGAGTCGACGATCAGTATTCGCCCGGCGTGGTGCGACCGAAAGCAACGCGTCGCGATCTGGCGCTCGCGCTCGACGAACTGCTGGCCGGCGAGCGGGTGAGCGTGCCGACCACGCCGATCATCGGCTGCCACATCGGCCGCGAACGCACCGTGGCGGACGCGTCCAACGATCAGCCGAAAGTCACGTATTCCCACCAGATCGTCCGGCTGTTCAACGAGCATTGCGTGCGCTGCCACCGCCCCGGCGAGATCGCGCCGTTCGCGCTCACCAGCTATGACGACGCGGTGAGCTGGGCCGACACGATCGTCGAAGTGGTCGACGACGAGCGGATGCCGCCGTGGTTTGCCAGTCCCGAGCATGGCCACTTTGCCAACACCGCTCGCATGACTGACGAGCAGAAGCAACTGGTCCGCGATTGGGTGGCCGGCGGTTGTGTGGAAGGCGACCGCAGCCAGGTGCCCGAGCCGCCACAATTCACCGAGGGCTGGCAGATTCCGCCGCCCGACGTGGTGTTCCACATCGCCGACAAGCCGGTGCAGATTCCCGCGACCGGCGAAGTGGCGTACCGGTATTTCGTGGTGGATCTCGGCTTTACCGAAGACAAATGGGTGCAATATGCCGAGGCACGCCCCGACAATCGCGAAGTGGTGCACCACATCGTGGTGATGTTCCGCGATCCGAAGTCGAAGGCACGCGATGGCTCGAGCGCTCGCGGCGGGCTGGTGGGCTACGCCCCCGGCATGCCGCCGTGCAGCTACCCGGCCGGCACCGCCTTCAAAATCCCGGCGGGCACCAAGCTGATCTTTCAGATGCACTACACGCCCAACGGGCGACCCGCGGAAGATCGCAGCTACGTGGGCTTCAAGTTCGTGGACGAAAAGGATGTGAAAACGCGCATCTCGGGCGGTGTTGTCGGCAACCGCAAGTTTGCGATCCCGGCCGAGGCGTCGAACTACGAAGTGGTTGCCGAGGAGACCGCCCCGGTGGACCTGAAGCTGCTGACGCTCACGCCGCACATGCACCTGCGCGGCAAAAGTTTTAAGTACGAGCTGCAATATCCGGACGGCGAGCGGAAGGTGCTGCTCGACATTCCGCGCTGGGACTTCAACTGGCAACTGCGTTACGACCTGGCCGAGCCGGTGACCGTGCCCAAGGGGTCGAAGCTGATCTGCACGGCGCATTACGACAATTCGCCGCGGAACCTGTCGAATCCTGACCCGACGGTCGAGGTGCGCTGGGGCGACCAAACCTGGGAAGAGATGATGCTCGGCTACTTCACGGCCATCCCGGCCGACGGTTCGCTAGCAGACACGCGGCCCAAAAAGCCGTCGCCCGGCTGGTGGGACCGCTTGCGCAAGTTGCTGTGACCGTCGGTACTGGGTACTCAGTGCTCGGCGATCGGTTTATGATGGTGGTTATCCTACACCTGGAGGCCCCCATCATGATCCGCCTGACCATCGTGCTCGTGATCGCGGTTTCGACGTTCTCTGTTCAGCCTGCGCTGGCCGATGATGTTTGCTGCGGCAGCGTCGCTGCCCCTGTGGTGACTGCCCCGGCGCCGACCGTCAGCTATTACGCGCCGACGACTTCGTACTACGCGCCAGCGACGTCGTTTTACGCGCCAACCACCGCGTACTACGCACCGGCCACCAACTACGTGGCGCGCAAGTACTATGTGGCCAAGCCGGTGATTGAAACCGTGGAGCGTGAAGAACGCGTGACGGTGCGCCGGCCGGTGATTGAAACCGTGGAGCGCGAAG
>DASZPI010000248.1:0-7251 GCA_035550355.1 Pirellulales bacterium | reverse complement strand
AGCACGTTCATCGCGCTTTGCGGACCGGCACAATCGCCGGTATCGATGCGCCGACCCTTGATAAAGATGCCATCGGTGCAGGTCATGCCCACGGTGCGTCCCGAGATGGTCAGCAGGTGAGCGATGAACCGCGTGGTGGTGGTTTTGCCGTTGGTGCCGGTGACCGCCGCGATCGGAATGCGGCCGTTATCATTCGGGGCGAACATGCTGTCGATGATCGCCCGGCCCACAGGTCGCGACTGGCCGCTGGAGGGCTCGATGTGCATTCGCAGCCCGGGGCTGGCGTTCACTTCAACGACGATGCCCCCTTGCTCTTCGAGGGGACGGGAAATATCGAGTGCCACGACGTCGACGCCCGCCACATCGAGACCGACCGCCATCGCCGCTTCGACGCAGCGTGCCGCCACGTCAGGATGCACCAGGTCGGTGACGTCGGCAGCGGTGCCGCCGGTGCTGAGATTCGCATTGCGGCGGCACAGCACCTTCGCGCCCTCGGCAGGAACCGAGTCGGGGGTGTAGCCCTGGTCGTTCAACACGCCCAGGCCGATCGCGTCGAGCTTGATCTTGCTCAGCGCGGTGGCATGGTCCTCGCCGCGGCGAGGATCTTGGTTCGTGATCTCGACCAGTTGGGCGATCGTGTGCACGCCATCGCCAATAACGTGGGCCGGCTCGCGGCGCGAGGCCGCAATCACTTGGTTGCCCACCACGAGCACGCGGTAGTCGTCGCCCGGGGCGAACCGCTCGACCATGATGTACGAGCTTTCTTCCGAAGCGGCCTGATAGGCGGCAATCACTTGCTCCCGCGTGGTGAGGTTCGTCGCCACGCCGCGCCCCTGGCTGCCATATTGCGGCTTCACAACGACCGCGCTGCCGATCTCGTCGGCGGCGGCCCAGGCATCGTCGGCGCTTTCGACCGGACGACCTTCGGAAACCGGCACGCCCACGCTTTGCAGCAAGCTGCGGGTCATTTCTTTATCTTGGGCAATCTCTTCGGCCACGGCGCCGGTGCGATCGGTCTGGGCGGCGAGAATGCGGCGCTGCTTGCACCCGTAGCCCATTTGCACCAGGCTGCCTTCGTTGAGCCGGCGGATCGGAATGCCGCGCTCCAGGGCGGCATTGACGATCGAACGCGTGCTCGGGCCCAGCGACACGCGGTGCGCCAGATCGCGCAGGGCAGCGACCTCGGCGGCGACGTCGAACGGAGTGTCGTGGATGGCGGCCATGATCAGCTTGCGGGCGATTTCGAGCGCGGCGCGGCCGACCTCTTCTTCCAGGTACTCGATCACGACCTTGTAATAGCCGTCGCCCAGCCATTCACGCGCCTTGCCAAAACCGACCCGCTCGCCGGCCAGCTCTTGCAGCTCGAGCGTGACGTGTTCGAGGATGTGTGCCAGGTAGGTGCCGTCGCGCAGCCGCTCAAAGAACCCGCCGTGGTACCCCAGCCCGCAACGATGTTCGATCATCGTCGGCAGCCAGGCCATTAGCCGATCGTTGAACCCGGGGAGTGAATTGCTTGGTGAATCCTTCCAGGGGCCGAGATCGACCCAGGCCTCGAGGACCGGAAAATTTGCCCAGACATTAGGACCGCGCAACGCGAGAACCTTACGGAATTCCATGGAAAATCGGCTCGTCGAATGACTCAAGAAAAGCGAGGCGTGACCGTTATTGATTGATCCGTGGGAAAAAAACGTTACATGCGTCGCAATGGATGGAAGGCTCGTTCAATCGAAATGCTCGATAGTTCGCGAGCTTAGATTTGACGCTCTTGATGGATGTTTTATCGCTCGCAGCTACGAATCGGTACGTGACCGCGAACCTGAATGTTTGACTCGACTGAAAAAGCTTGGAACTGAATTTTCGACGTCTCGTCCGCTACGCGCGTTCCGCACCGTGGCGGTTTGCGAGGCGCATTCGATCCGATGGCCCGTGGGCGATGCCGGGAACTCGAAACAGGCGAAATTCGCAGATTTCACTGCCGCAACCCGGGCCCTTCGGCTCGTGACCCAACCGGGCTGGCCGGGCACCTAACCATAGGAAGCCGGCGGTCGCAAACGAGTCACGCCGTCGCGTTCGAATTCCGAAGCGATGCGAGACTCCCAAGAAATCGACCGATCGAAAGAAATTCAGCCTCCCCGGGGTCAACTTCCGTAGATACCTATAGTGAGGCCGCGAATCGGCTTGAATGTTGCAAACCCATCGTGCAATCAAGCCTTCTAACCTATACAAGATAAGTGTCTCGACAATGTAAAAATAGCCGTTTTGAAGACGAAAGCCGGCGCGTTGCGTCCGACGATCGTCGGACGGCAGATACGCGATCGGCTCCAAGTCGCTGGGGGCTAAGCAGTTGAATCCGGGCACTCCCACGATACCGTCAGCCAGCATTCCCATCCTCTGGCGGGAAACCGTACTCGCGTTTCTCGAGCCGGGCGAGGAAATCGTCGCCTGGCTCGAAACCGACCTCGACCAGCAGATGCGATACGGCCGGGGCCTGGTGCTGCTTACCGACCGGCGTTTGGCAGCCTCGCCGAGCGCCCCGGCGGCCGAAGGCAACTCGGCCGATCCCGATTGGCAAACCTGGCCGGTGGCCGACGTCGCCGACCTCACAATCCGCGAAGACGGCGCGGTCGGCACGCTCGAATTGTTCGGCATCGCCAGTCGATTGGCGTTCTGGCGGTTCACCGCCGCCAAGGCGACGCATGCCCATCGGCTCGCGGTGCGGTTCAACGATCTGCGCCGCGCCAGCCAGATCGAGCCCGACGAAGACCTCCAAGCCACCGGCGAAACGGTCTGCCCCAGTTGCGGCGCCGTGCTGCCGGCCGACGATCCCACCTGCGTCGCCTGCACACCGACGGTCGAGTCGCATTCGACGCTCAGCTTGTTGCGGCTGTGGCGGTTCGCGCGGCCGCTCAAGGGGATCGTCACCCTGGGCTTTCTATTGATGGTGCTGAGCACGGCCACCGGGCTGATCGCGCCGTACTTTTCGGCCCCGTTGATCGACGAGCAGCTCATGCCGCGGCAACAAGTCGGCCGGCCGATCGACTGGCAGGTGGTGAATTTTTATCTGGCGATGATGGCCGGGGCGGCGATCGTCGCGTGTCTGCTCGGCTGGGCGAAGACCTACATCCTGGCGTGGGTCAGCGAGCGGATTGCCGCCGACATGCGCAACGAGACGTACGCGCATCTGCAAACGTTGTCGCTCGAGTTTTTCGGCGGCAAGCGAACCGGCGACTTGATGAGCCGCATCGGCAACGACACCGATCGGATTTGCATCTTCCTGAGCGTCAACCTGCTCGAGTTCGGCACCGATGTGCTGATGCTGCTGTTCACCGCCGCGATTTTGTTCTGGATGAACCCCTGGCTGGCGCTCGTCACGCTGCTGCCGCTGCCGCTGATCGCCTGGTTGATCAGCGCGGTGCGCGGCCGGCTGCTACGGGGCTTCCAGCAAGGTGGCCGGGCGATGGCGCGCGTGACCAGCGTGCTGGCCGATACGATCCCCGGCGTGCGCGTGGTCAAAGCGTTCGCACAAGAGAACCGCGAGATCGAACGTTTTCGCCGCGCCAACGATCATGTGCTCGCGGCCAACGATCGCGTGAACCGCATTTGGTCGTTCTTTGGCCCGGTGGTCGAACTGCTCACGGCGCTGGGGTTGCTCGTCATCTGGGCCGGGGGCGCGTACCTGGTGGGCCTCGACCCTGAGCAGCTCAGCGTCGGCACGCTCGTGCTGTTCACTGGGTACATTGGCCGCTTTTATACGCGATTGGAGTCGATGAGCCGCATGCTGGCCGCCACGCAGCGTGCCGCCGCCAGCTCGCAACGGGTGTTCGAAATTCTCGATCGCGTGCCCAGCGTTCCCGAGCCGGTGATGCCGATTCATCCGAAGCACGTGCGCGGCGAGATCGAGCTGCGCCACGTCGGCTTCCAATACGGCACGCGCAAGATCGTCGATGGCGTGAACCTGAAAATTCGCCCCGGCGAAATGATCGGCCTTGTGGGGCCCAGCGGCGCCGGCAAGAGCACGCTGGTCAACCTGGTCTGCCGGTTCTACGACGTGACCGAAGGATCGATCCGCGTCGATGGCATCGATATTCGTTCGTATCCAGTCGGCGAGTTTCGCGAGCATATCGGCCTTGTGCTGCAAGAGCCGTTCTTGTTCTACGGCACGATTGCCGAGAACATCGCCTACGGCAAACCCGATGCGACACGGCAAGAGATCATCGCCGCCGCGCGTGCCGCGCGCGCTCACGATTTCATTCTGCGCTTGCCCGATGGCTACGACTCGCTGGTTGGCGAACGTGGCCAATCGCTGTCAGGCGGCGAGCGCCAGCGCATTTCGATCGCGCGCGCGTTGTTGATCGATCCGCGGATCCTGATCCTCGACGAAGCAACGAGCGCGGTGGACACCGAGACCGAACTGGAAATCCAAGAGGCGCTCGACAACCTGATCCAAGGACGCACGACGATCGCCATCGCCCACCGCTTGAGCACGCTGCGCAAGGCCGATCGGCTGGTGGTGATGGAGCGCGGCCGCATTGTCGAAGTCGGCCCGCACCGCGAATTGTTGCAGCGCCCCGCGGGAGCGTACTCGCGCCTGCACCAAGCGCAGTTGGAACTGGCACAAGCGTAGCGCAAGCCTTCGAAGGAAGTCGCAACCATGAGCAACGGCCTGACGAATTCCGCCATGCGAGCCTTTGGCCTGCAACACGACGCCTGGGGACGCCTAGTGTTGATCGATGCCGAAGGTGAACGGCACGTGGGGGTCGAGCCAGTGCGGGCGTTCCCGATCTCCGATCCGCAGCACTGGATCTCAATCGTCGATTCCGATGGCCGCGAATTGGTCTCGATCGAGACGCTCGATCAACTGCCGACCGCCACGCGCAAGGTGCTCGAAGAAGACCTGGTGCGACGCGAGTTTGTGCCCGTCATCGTGCGGATCGAGCGCGTGAGCTCGGGCAGCGACCCTTCGGAATGGCACGTCACGACCGACCGCGGGGCGACGCGGTTCTTGGTGAAAAGCGAAGAAGATATCCGCCGCCTCGGCCCCAGTCGCGTGTTGATCATCGACGATCACGGCGTGCGGTATTCGATTCCCGACGTCGGACGCCTCGACGCCGCCAGCCGCCGTTTGCTAGAACGGTATCTTTAACGGGCGAAACGGTCCGCCGCGACGCACAAGCGTGCGGTCTCCTCAAAAACCGCGGGCTAGCGCCTCGCGGCTGATAAACGATGCTCCGCCAAGCGATCACCGGTTACTGGCTCTCGCAAATGGTCTACGTCGCCGCGCGGCTCGGCATTGCCGATCTGTTGACCGACGGACCGAAAGCCATTGGTGAACTCGCTCGCGCCACCGGCTCGCACGAGCGTTCGCTGTACCGGCTCATGCGCGGATTGGCGAGCCTGGGTGTATTTGCCGAGATCGACGGCCAGCAATTCAAGCTCACGCCCGATGCCGAGCCGCTGCGCTCCGATCGCCCCGACAGCTTGCGCGCCGTGTCGCTGATGATGGGCGACGAACACTACCATGCCTGGGGCGAATTGCTGCACAGCGTCAAGACCGGCGAGTGCGCGTTCGAGCACCTTTATCGAAAAAACGTCTTCGATTACATGGCCGAGCGCCCCGAACAGGCGAAAACCTTCGACGCCGCCATGACCGGCATTCACGGCCGCGAGACGGCGGCCATGCTCGATGCCTACGACCTGTCGGGGGTCGGGCAGTTCATCGACGTCGGCGGCGGCAACGGCTCGACGCTCGCCGCGGTGCTCATTCGTTATCCGAAGCTGCGCGGCACGCTGTTCGATCTGCCGGGGGTTGCCGAGCGCGCGAAAGAGCGTCTCGCGGCGGCCGGCGTGGCCGGGCGGGCAACGGCCGTCGGCGGCAGTTTTTTCGAATCGGTCCCCAGCGGTGGCGATGCCTATCTGCTGCGACACATCATTCACGATTGGGACGACGAGCGTTCGCTGCGCATCTTGCGCGCCTGCCGCGCCGCCATGAGCACGGCAGCCCGCCTGCTGATTGTCGAATCGGTGATCGCCCCGGGGAATGAACCTTCGTTCGGCAAGTTGCTCGACCTGAACATGCTGGTGGTCCCGGGAGGCGAAGAGCGCACCGAGGAAGAGTATCGTGCGCTGCTGGCGCAAGCCGGTTTCGAGCTGACCCGCGTGGTGCCGACCGTGGCGGAAGTCAGCGTGGTCGAAGCGCGGCCTCGTTAGCCGTTGTTGCAGGAGAGACGCTGTTGCGGTTCCTGGTGCAGATCAGCCTGGTCGCCGCCGGTTCCGCCATCGGCGGCCTATTGCGCTGGGGCGTGAGCGTGTGGTCAGGCCGGCTGCTGGGCAGCGCGCTCCCGTGGGGCACGTTTCTGATCAATATCAGCGGCAGTTTTTTTCTCGGCTGGATCCTGACGGTGCTCGCCGAACGCATGCCACTGGCCCAAGGGCGCTGGCTGAGGCCCGACGATTTACGGCTAATGCTGGCCGTCGGATTCGCGGGGGCGTACACCACGTTCTCGACGTTTGAGTGGGAATCGAACAGCCTGATTCGCGACGGCCAAGGACTCGCCGGATTTGGTTACATGTTGGCCAGCGTGGCCGCGGGGCTGGTCGCGCTGCGCCTGGGCATGGTGCTGGGAAAGGCGATGTGAGCCGCCGATGACCAAAATCGAAGGCGAACAACTGCTGCTGCGACTCTATCTGCGCAATACCGACAAGCACGGCCTGGCCAGCGCCAGCGATGCACTCGTCGAGCACGCCCGCCGCGCGGGGCTTGCCGGCGCCACCGTACTGCGTGGCACGAGCGGGATCGATTTCCATGGCAAGCTGCTCGAACGCCGCAAGTGGTCGCTCGTAGAGCATGTGCCGGTGATCGTCGAGTTCGTCGATCGCGCCGAAGCCATCGTGCAATTCCTGCGCTCCTCGGCGAGCATCGTTCCGGCGGCCACCGTCGCCACGCTGGAACGCGCTCACGTGCTGGTTTATCGATCGACCGCACCGCAGGTTGCCGGAGGCATGAGTGTGCCCGCGCCGGTCGCCGACCTTGCTACCCTGCCCGAACCCGAGGAACTACCGATGCAATCGAGCACCGACGGCCAAATGCTGCGAATCTTCATCGGCGATTCCGATAGTTACCAGGGCCAGCCGCTGGCCACGGCCATTGTGCATCGCGCGCACGAATTGGGCATTGCCGGGGCCACGGTGCTGCACGGGGTGATGGGCTTCGGCGCCGCCAGTCGCATCCACACCAGTCGCCTGCTCGAGCTT
>DASZPI010000247.1:0-1898 GCA_035550355.1 Pirellulales bacterium | reverse complement strand
ACCTGAAACAACCCGAAACCGTTTCTAACGCACAATGGCTCGTACCACCGGACCTGTCTGCCGCCTTTGCCGTCGCGAAGGCATGAAGTTGTTCCTCAAGGGAACGCGCTGCGATACGCCGAAATGTGGCGTTGAACGCCGCAATATGCCACCCGGCATGCACAACACCCGCCGTGGCAAGCTTACCGATTACGGCGTTCACCTGCGCGAGAAGCAGAAGGTCAAGCACTACTACGGCGTACTCGAGCGCCAGTTCCGCACCTACTTCGCCGAGGCCGAGCGCTCGCGGGGCAACACGGGCGACACGCTCATGTCGCTGCTCGAGCGTCGCTTGGACAACGTCGTTCATCGCCTTGGCTTCGGCCTCAGCCGCGCCCAGGCTCGGCAACTCGTGCGTCACGGCCACATCACCGTGAATGGCCGTCGTGTCGATATCCCCAGCTACCTTGTTCGCGCCAACGATATTATCCGCGTAAAGAACCGTGCCGGCAGCCTGCAAGCGGTGCAGTCGAACCTTTCGCAGCACGAGCGAGAAGTGCCCGACTTCCTCTCGCGCGCCGATGGTCCGATTCCCGAAGGTCGCGTTGTGCGGCTACCGGAAGCCTTCGACGTTTCGATCCCTGTACAAACACAACTGATCATCGAGCTTTGCTCGAAATAGTTGGCGGCAGGCAGAGCACAACGGGCAGTCCGACACAACTGTTCGCCGTCCTCTGCCGACTGCCCTGCACAATCCCGGAGTTCTGCACATGCGCATTCGATGGCGAGGACTGGAGCTGCCCAGTCTCGTAACCTGCGACACAAAAACTCTTACCAGCACCTACGGCAAGTTCACGGCCGAGCCGTTCGAGCGCGGCTTTGGCGTGACGATCGGCAACAGTCTTCGCCGCGTGTTGCTGAGCAGCCTGGAAGGCAGCGCAGTCACGCAGGTCAAGCTGCACGGCGCGCAGCACGAGTTCACCACGCTGCCCGGCGTGGTCGAGGATGTCACCGACATCATTCTGAACGTCAAAGCGCTTGTGGTGAAGAACTACGGCGAGAGCACCCGTGTCATCCGCATCGACAAGAAGACCAAGGGGCTCGTCACCGCCGCCGACATTCAGACCGACGACCAAGTCGAAGTGATCAATAAAGATCACGTGCTGGCCACCCTCACGGCCGACGTGCCGTTCGAGATGGAAATGGTTGTTGAGAACGGTCGTGGATATGTTCCCGCGACCGAGCACAGCCCGAACGTACAAGAGATCGGCATCATTCCGATCGACGCCGTGTACAGCCCGGTCACACGCGTTCGCTACGAGATCGAAGAAACTCGCGTCGGTCAGAAAACCAATTACGACAAACTGCTGCTGGAGATTTGGACCAACGGTTCGATCAGCCCCGAGATGGCGTTGATCGAGTCGGCAAAGATTCTCCGCAAGCACCTAAATCCGTTCATCCAGTACAGCGAGCTGGGCGCCCAGGTGCACGCCGAGAACCGCACCTACGGCTCGGCCGGCAACGATGCCGCGATCGAAAGCAAGCTGAACATGAACATCGCCGAGCTGAACCTCTCGGTTCGGGCGACGAACTGCTTGGAGTCGGAAAACATCACCACGGTGCGCGACTTGGTGCAGCGCAGCCCTGACCAGTTGCTCGAGGTGCGGAATTTCGGCGATACGACGCTCAACGAAGTCCGCGAGAAGCTTGCCGAGCTGGGCCTGCGGCTGGGCATGCGTGTTCCGGCGGCCTCGGGCGTGTAATGCATCCGTTTAGCCGGCGACCTTGTTCGCCGCGCTTTGTGCGCAAAAAGGATCGAGACCATGCGACATCGACGTAAAGGCCGCAAGCTCGGCCGCTCTCCCGCTCATCAGCGTGCCTTGCTGCGCAATTTGAGCTCCGCCCTGTTTCTCACGGAG
>DASZPI010000246.1:0-2320 GCA_035550355.1 Pirellulales bacterium | reverse complement strand
CGACGATCAGCGTGGCCTGCCGGCGCGCGGGCTCGGCAGCGCCCACCAGGAGCCGGTTCTCGATCGTGCGCAGTAGACCCAGGTAGCTGCCACTGTTCAGCGCGTACCACAGCGTCGAGCCGACGACCGCCGGCAACAACGACAGCAGCATCCAAGGCACATCGCACGACGGCCAATAGCGGTTGAGCGCCGACGTCGGCTCGCGCATGCCATGCTCGAGCAAATATCGGCCACAGTTGCACAGATAGTTGTAGTCGGTGCCCCCTTGGTTGATCACGCGGCTGAGCGCCACCGGCCAGGCAGCGACCAGCGCCAGCGGAATGAACCAGCGCACTGCGGTCTCCCACCACAAGCGATCCGCGCGCGCGATGCGCACTTCCGGCAAGATTCCAACCTTCATGGCGCTCGAAGGGCGCAGCGATCGTGGCGCAACAACTGCGATCGTTTCGTTCATGCAGATAAACTGCTCGTTCGGAACAGCTTGTCCGGGGTGTGCCGCGACGGTTGAAGGGGCGATTTGTACGAGATACCCCAGCCACGGACAAGACGAATTGTCGCGGTCGATCTGCTAGACTGCCAGCGATTCAGCCCAAGCCGTTCAGCTCATTGCCGGAGTCTGTATGTCCGATTTTGCCGCCGAACTCTCCGGCTTTCCGGTCGCCGTGCGCTGGCCGGTCCAATGGGGCGATCAGGATGCGTTCGGCCACGTGAACAACACGGTCTACTTTCGCTGGTTCGAGACATGCCGCATCGAGTATCTGCACCGCATGGGGCTCGATGACAGCATGCTGCAACAGCAACAGCTCGGGCCGATTCTCGCCGCGATCAGTTGCCAGTACCGCCGGCCGGTCACCTTTCCCGATACGGTGCAGATTGCCGGCCGCGTGACCCGGCTGGGGCGCTCGAGCCTGACGATGGAGCACCGCCTGTACAGCGAGGCGATGCAGATCGTTGCCGCCGAGGGAGATTCGACGATCGTGGTCTACGACTATGGCCGCGCCGCCTCGGCCCCGATTCCCGACGAGATGCGCAAGGTCATCGAGCAGATCGAGGGGCGGACATTCGGTTAGCGCGTGTTCCCGGCGACATGGGTCGGGTGGGTCGAGCCGTCGCGGCGCGGCCCACCAAGTTCACTGCACGCTCGTCGGCGGTGGGGCTCGCTGCGCTCGACACGACCCTACATTGTTGTTGCCAGCAGCAGTTCCAGGTAGCTGCGTCGTTCGGACTGATCGAGGCCCAACTCCGCGGCAAGCTCGGCAATGCACGCGCGTGCCGCGTCGAGCCCCGCTTCGTCGGCCGATCGGGTTTCGAGTTCGACGAAGCCGCCGAGCCGCTCGATCGTGTCGAGCGCCAATTCGACCTCGCGATCATGCCACTGGACGTGCGCGGTGCGTCGCTGCTTGCACACCTCGGCCAGCGGACGAAACCCGAGCGCGACCAACAAGCTGGCCATCGTGGCCGCTTGTGCTTCGCTGCCGAGCGGGACTTCGAGCTCGCGGCGTGTTTTGGTGGATTGGTCGACCTTGGGGCCTTTGTAGGTGAGCACGGCGGCGGAGTGCGTGCGACGAATGCGCAGCGCCTCGTCGGTTGCGGCGAAATCGCGAGCCGGATGGACGTAGTACGTGTCGGCTTGCAAGGTCGCGGGGCCCAGGGCAATCGAGCGCTCGCGCAGCCAGCGTTCGATGCGCGCGACGTCGGCGCCGCGATACTTGCATTCGACTTCGTAGCTCATGTCGAGCCGCCGCCGGATGAGCTGGGCGCCGACGCAGACTGCGGATTCGCGACGGCCTGGGTTGCATCGAGCGGCGCAGGGCTGAACGATTCGTCGCGCGCGACCTGCGCTTCGAGCACTTTCGACCGACGCACCTTGCGTACGAGCACCCGCAACCCCGCGGCGCGCACAATATCGCCGCCGCGCGGCTGACGGTCGAGCTTGTAACGCACCCAATCGTCGAGCGTCCGGCAGGCGGCCGGCAGCGAGCGACGGTCGAGAAACACGCCGGTTTCCTGCTCCAAGCGGTCGAGCGACACGCCGCCTCCCATCACCCAGCCGACGCCGCTGGAAATCACGTGCGCCGGCGACCGGTCGTACTCGTCCTGAATGTCGCCGATCAGCTCTTCGAGAATATCTTCGAGCGTGACCATGCCGACGACGTTCTGATCGCGATCGCGCACCAGGGCAATGTGCACGTGCCCGCGAGTCATGCGCTGCAACGCCGAGGCGATCGACAAATCGTCGGCGACCGACGGAATCGAGCGCGTGATGCCGCGCAGCGACGGCTGGTCGGGGCTGAGCCGCAGCGTCGACACGATATCCTTG
>DASZPI010000245.1:0-10491 GCA_035550355.1 Pirellulales bacterium | reverse complement strand
CGACCAGCGCCCCTGGTCGGCAGCGCGCAGCAATGCCTGGCGATCGAGCGATTCGACCTGTGCGATGCCGGTCTCGCCTCCGCGGCGCGCTTCGACGAACGATTGCAGCAGCTCGAGACCGTGATAGCCGTAGCTCTCGTTACCGCCGCTATGCACGGCCACGGCCGAGGTCATTTCGACCCCCAGCGGCAGCGCGAGCGGCGGGCGACGCTCGGCCAGCGGAACCGAGCTGCCTGCCATGAGCGGAAAGCGGTACTGCCGCGAAGCGTCGTACATTTGCTTGGCCCAATCCCAGCGATACGACAGGTGCTTGTCGTTAAAGACCGGCACGAACCGATCGCTGCGGCGCATGACGGCAAGGGCCTGGTCAAAGAACTCCTTGCGCGGATACATCTGTTGGCCGAGCTCGTTGGTCGGATAATCGCCGTGCTCGCCGATGATGAGCACGGCATCGACCGCTAACCGATCGCCGCCGAGGCCTAGGGCCTTGTCGATCGACGGGAACAGCGGCACCTCGAGCTGCTTCGAGACCGAGCGCGCCATGTCGTTGTCGGGGAATTGGTCGGCGTAGAACGAGACGACCTCGCAACCGGGATCGACCAGCTGGCCGCAGAACAGGTAGGGCTTGAAGAAGTTTTCGAGGATGTTGTAGGCGTGCGAACGCAGGCGCAGCTCGGTGAAGATGGCGGCAACGCGCGGACGCGGTGCTGCGGGTGCGGCGCGTCCGGCCGAGGCGGCGGCCAGAGTCGCGAACCCTGCGACGGCAGCGCGACCAAATTGACGGCGGGTTAACGAGAACGCTGCTGACATGACCTTGGTGCTTCGCGTTATGATGGAACCGTTCGGCGGAGAGAATGGTTCCGTCACTGTAAGCGATTTGCCCAAGGCCCGCACGAATGCAATTGGCCGAGCTGTCGTCGTACGCGATTGCCGAGCTGCCAAAAGCCACGCCGGTGGTGATTCCGTTGGCGGCCATGGAACAACATGGGCGGCATCTGCCGTTGGCGACCGACAGCTTGTTGTGCGCCGAGGTGCTGCGGCGCGCCGAGGAGCGCTTGGCCGATCGTGTGCTGGTTGCGCCGTTGCAATGGCTGGGCAACTCGGATCATCACCTCGAGTTTTGCGGCACGATGTCGGCCGGACCACGCACGTACCTCGATTTGCTAAATGACGTGCTCGAAACGTTTTTGACGCACGGCTTCCGGCGGCTGGTGCTGTTCAATGGCCACGGAGGGAACGACGTTCCTGCACGGCAGGCGATCTTTGAAACCCGGCAACGCCATCGCCGGCGCAGCGATTTGCTGCTGCTTTTGACCACGTACTGGGCGCTGGGCAGCAAGCCGCAAGAGATCGAGCCATCGCTCGTCCAGCGGCAGATGGGACACGCCTGCGAGTGGGAAACGTCGATGATGCTGAGACTGCGCCCCGACCTGGTTGGCGATTACCAGTCGCTGGAGCCGATATCTCAAACAATGCCACTGGAGCCCGCAGCGCAGGGCTGGATCACGCCCGATCGCTCGCAGGTAGGCCACATCGGCAACCCGAGCGCGGCAACCGCGGTCAAAGGCGAGAAGCTGCTGAGCATCTTCGCCGACGATGCCGTGGCGATGCTCGAGCGCGTGATGGCATGGCGCGCTCCGTAGCTGCCGACGGGCGGTCGCGGAGAACCCTCGTCATACGCAGGCCATCGCGGTATGCTACGGAACATGTCGAACGCATCGCCATCGAATGCCGAATTGCCCCGCAGCCCCGAGCTGATGTCGGTCGGCGATACCGCGCTGCTGGTTGTCGATGTTCAAAGCAAGCTCGTCGCGCTGGTTCCGGGCTATGAGCGCTTGGTGTGGAACGTTGGACGATTGATCGACGGCGCAACGTTGCTCGGAATACCCGTCGTTGCGACCGAGCAATATCCCAAGGGACTCGGGCCAACCGTGCCTGAGCTGGCTGCTCGGTTGGGCGAGAGTGCGAGGCCCAAATTGGCGTTCAGTTGTGGCCAATGCGGCGACGTATTCCGCCAGTGGGAGGCCGCGGGCATTTCGAAGGTTTTGCTCGCGGGGATCGAATCGCACGTGTGCGTACAACAGACCGCACTCGATCTGCTGGCCTACGGCTTGCGAGTTTACCTGGCTGTCGATGCGATCGGTGCGCGGCAGGAGATCGATCATCGCACTGCGTTGCGGCGAATGGAATCGAGCGGCGCGACACTGACGACGACCGAAGCAGCGTTGTTCGAATGGTGCCGCGTTGCGGGCACGAGCGAGTTCAAGCAAATCAGCGCTCTGGTGCGCTCGGAACCGCAAATCTCAAATCTCAACTCTTCCAAATCTCGATGAGCATTTTGCCCATGCAGCTTGCTACACCGCCACTCAACCCGCCCGTTCGTGTGCTGATGGGCCCTGGTCCCAGCGACGTGCATCCGCGCGTGCTCCAGGCGCTTGCCGCTCCGACCGTGGGCCATCTCGATCCGTACTACCTGCAGTTGATGAACGACATGCAGGCCATGCTGCGCGGGGTTTTTCGCACGACCAATCCGATGACCATGGCGATCAGCGCCACCGGCTCGGCCGGCATGGAAAGCACGGTCGTGAACCTTATCGAGCCGGGCGACACCATGCTCGTGTGCGTGAATGGCGTATTCGGCGAGCGCATGGTCGACGTGGCCACGCGTGCCGGCGCACAGGTGACCCGCGTCGAGCGTGCCTGGGGCGAGGTGTTCGAACCGGCCGACTTGAAGCGTGCGCTCGAGACCGCGCGTCCCAAGGTCGTCGGCATTGTGATGGCGGAAACATCGACCGGCGCTTGGCAGCCGATCGAGGAAATTTCGCGCTTGGTGCACGAGTACAACGCGCTGCTGCTGGTTGACGCGGTGACCGCGTTGGGCGGCGTGCCGGTCGAAGTCGACGCCTGGCAGGTTGACGCGATCTACTCGGGAACGCAGAAGTGCCTGAGCTGTCCGCCTGGACTGGCGCCGGTGTCGTTCAGTCCGCGGGCAATGGACGTGGTCATGCGCCGCAAAACAAAGGTGCAGAGCTGGTATCTCGACGTGTCGATGCTGGCTAAGTACTGGGGGCAAGAGCGGGTATATCATCATACGGCCCCGATCAACATGACTTACGCGCTGTACGAGGCGTTGCGCCTAGTGCACGACGAAGGGCTCGACAATGCCTTCGCGCGCCACGCACGCAACCACCGCGCATTGAAGGCGGGGCTCGGCGCTCTCGGCATTGGTTACGCCACGCAGGCCGGCCGCGAGCTGCCGCAACTCAACGCCGTGCTCATTCCGCAGGGCATCGACGATGCACGAACCCGCAGCGAGCTGCTCAATCGTTTCGGCATCGAAATCGGCGGCGGCCTGGGAGCGTTCAAGGGCAAGGCGTGGCGCATCGGCCTGATGGGCCACACCTCGCGACAGAAAAATGTGCTGCTCGTGCTGGCCGCACTCGAACAATTGCTCGCCGAGCAGGGCCACAAGTTCGACCACGGCGCGAGCGTCGCCGCCGCAAACGCGGTTTACAGCCAGAGTTCGTGACCCGACTCGTGGTGACATCGCCAGTATTCGATTGCGTCGTGATTGGCGCAGGTGCGGCGGGGCTGCTCGCCGCGGCTCGTCTTGCCGAGCGCGGCAAGCGCACGTTGCTGGTCGAAAAAAATCCGCAGCCCGG
The DNA here is from genome assembly GCA_035550355.1 of Pirellulales bacterium. GTDB lineage: Bacteria > Planctomycetota > Planctomycetia > Pirellulales > PNKZ01 > DATAXP01. The sequence goes on along the minus strand of DASZPI010000245.1, from coordinate 6,829 downwards.
CGTGAAGATTCTCATGTCGGGCGGCACCCGCTGCAATCTCACGCACGATTGCGATCGCGCCGGCATCATCGAGGCGTTCGGCAAACACGGACGGTTTTTGCACTCGGCCCTGGCGGCCCTGGGCCCTCGCGAACTCGTCGAGCTGATCGAAACCGAAGGGGTGCCGACGAAAGTCGAGCCCGGTGGAAAGGTGTTTCCGTGCAGCGACTCGGCCCACGACGTGCTCGACGCCCTGCTGCGCCGCTTCGCGCGTTCGAGCGCCGAACTGGCGCTCAACGAACCGGTCGCTGCGATTGAGCGCAGCTCTGCCGGATTCGTGGTTCGCACCTCAATGCGCGCGATCGAGACGCCCAACGTGCTGATCACGACCGGTGGCCAGTCGTATCCACGATCCGGAACGTCGGGCGATGGCTACCGCTGGGCCGCGCAACTCGGCCATACGATCGTTCCGCCGCGTCCGGCGCTCACGCCCATCGTCGTCGAACTGCCCTGGCTGCGTGCGTTGCAGGGTTTGACCGTGCCCGATGTTCGCTTGAGCGTGGTCGAGCTGCCGAGCGCCGAGGGAAAAAAGCAGCGCGTGCTCGCCGAGCGCCGCGGGAGCCTGTTGTTCGCGCACTTTGGCCTCAGCGGGCCGGCGGCCCTCGACGTGAGCCGCGAGATCAGCGGCCATCGCGATCTGCCAGCCTTGCGTCTGCAATGCGATTTCTTGCCCGACAGCTCGCCGACGATGGTCGAGGAGCGCCTCCGCGGCTTTGCCGAAACCTGTGGCAAAAAACAACTCGCCGGACTCTTGGCCGACCTGATCCCGCGACGCTTGATCGATGCGCTCTTCGAACAGGCGCAGGTCCCGATCGACCGTCGAGCGGCAGACTTCAGCAAGATCGAACGGCAACGCGTGGCGCGGAACCTCAAGCAACTGTCGTTGCCGGTCCACGGAACCCGCGGCTTCGGCAAGGCCGAGGTGACCGCCGGCGGCGTGTCGTTGGACGAAATCGACTCGCGCACCATGCAAAGCAAGCTGATCCCGGGTCTGTACTTCGCCGGAGAGGTCCTCGATCTCGACGGCTGGATCGGAGGCTACAACTTTCAGGCGGCATTCAGCACCGGCTGGCTGGCAGCGGAGCGAATGCATTTCGCGGACCAATAAAGTCCATCATGCCGCCACGCTGCGTCCAGAACCATGCGGCTTAAAATCGGCCTGTTTGCCGTCACTTCACTCGTGCTCCTCCGTAGCTTACTCGCGCGAATCGAATTACAGTTGTAGGTATGTTTTCATTCGTGTGAGCGAGCGTCCGGAGATCGAGTTATGACAATCGGCGGCAGCTTTCCTCTGTCTTTGGATCTGGCCAGCAATACGCAAGAAGCGAGCGCCTATGGCGACGCGCTGCACGGCGAATACGTTTCGGCGATTCCGTTTCATCACATCGTCATCGACAACTTTCTGAATCCCGAGATCCTCGATCGCGTGATCTCGGACATTCAGTCGCTGCCCGAGGCCGCCGAGAGCTTCGCGCGGAGCCAGGAACGGCTCAAAAGCTCGTACGACCCCGAACTATTGCCGGAATACACTCGCAACCTGTTTCGGTTTTTCAACTCGCGACCGTTCGTCGTCTTTTTAGAGAAGATGACCGGCATCCCCGGCTTGATCACCGATCCTCTGTACACGGGCGGCGGCATCCACGAGATCAAAACCGGCGGGCACCTCGACATTCACGCCGACTTTAACTACCACGCGGGGATGAAGGTCGAGCGACGATTGAATGCGTTGATTTACCTGAACAAAGATTGGAAGCCGGAGTACGGCGGGCAGTTCGAGATCTGGGATAAGAACATGAGCCAGCGGGCGAAGTCGCTCGATCCGATTTTCAACCGCTGCGTCGTGTTCAGCACCGATTCCGAAAGTTACCACGGCAACCCAAATGTGGTTGCGCACGAGCGCGGCCTCTCGCGTTTTTCGATCGCATTGTACTACTACACCGCGACCTGGGACGGAACTCGCCGGAAGCACCTCACCCAGTTCAAGCAACGTCCGAACACGAACGACACCTTCGACTGGACGACGCGAACCAGAGAGCTGTTGCGCGATATCACGCCTCCGTTCGCCTTACGATTGGCCAAACGAGCGGCGAAGTCGATCAAGAAAACCTCGCCCAGCGCTTAAGCCTGCCCGGAGCTCTCCGATTTCGGGTTGTTTCCGATGGTCGGCGAGTCCACCGTAGCAACGGCAGGGGCCTTGCGGGCGCCATGCCCTCGAAACCGCCCTTGCTAGCGCTAGCATGGTTTTGCTAGCATGCCGCCGCGATCAAGGTGCGGCGTGGCCGCTGGCCGTTGGGTTCGAGCGAACCCGACGGCCGGTGCCGCACTCTTGCCCACGGATGAACCATTTCGCTCACACACCCGACCACGGAAGGTGCAACCATGCTGGTACTCACACGCAAACCAGGCGAGCGGCTGCAGATCGGCGAGGAAATCGTGATTACGGTCACCAAGGTCGAAGGCGGCCGGGTGCGGCTGGCCATCGCCGCGCCGGAAAACGTCAGGGTACTGCGCGAGGAGCTGGCGACCGAAGCGCCGCAGCCGAGAGGCTTCGCGACGGTCTGACGGCCGACGAGTTACCGGTGAGCCGAATCGTCATCGGCCGCAGCGACGCGCGGCGTCACGCGGAGCGGTCCGCCGGTGCGCAGGTCGATTTCGACCGAATCCGCCTCGGTATCGAATGGCCCGTGGTCGGCCACGTACTTTTTCAGCCTGGCGACCTTTTCGGCGGCCGCCGGCTCGTACGTGATCGTAACCCCCGGGGCATGTCCCCAGCGAATGCGCGCTTTGCCGCGTGTGTAGATTTCGTACTCCGGCTCGCCACTCGGGGCGTGCTCGGTCGATTCGCCCACGGGCACGATCCGTTGCAAATGGAATTCGTTCCAGTGTTCGAGCAGTGCCGCAGCGACTTGCGCCCCGCCCTGCACGCGCGCGTCCTCCCAGCGTGTGCCGACGGGCCCTTCGGTCACCACCTGCACGCCGCCCAGCCGAGGATACTGCTGAGCATCGCCGGGCAAGAAGTCGTGGCTGGGCAGCAACACGGCGTGCTCGTCGACCGCAAACAGGCCGCCCGGGACTTCGACCATGCACACCGGACGGCGATACTCGACCTGCACGGCCAGTCCCGCAGGGCTGAGCTTGCGCACCTCGATCGTTCGTGCGATCCAGGGGTGCATTTCGAAACCCTTGGCAATACGCTGCGCGAGCTGGGGGTCCAACGTCGAAGCACGATCGAGCCCCGAGTCGCGCAGCACTTCGCGCAAGATGTCGGCGCGAATCCAGGCAGGACGCGCGGTGAGCGTGATCTGGTCGGGATCGAGCCGGTAGCGCGGATCGATCGCCAGCTCGGCCGAAACGTGCTTCCATAGGGACTGCGATCCTGCGCCGATCGCTGCGATCAGCAGCACCAGCGCCGTCCAGCGTGATTTGACCAATCGCCACCAGACGCTCGTCGAATCGCTTGGTCCCGCCGCACCGCCGCTGCGTGATTTCGGGCTGCTCATGACGTGGCCTCAATCTTCGCCCGGTCGAACGCGATCGCGATGGTTGACCGCGGTTGCGGCCCAGCGGCCGTCGCCGCCAGGGCATCTCGCAGCATCCACTCGCACAATGCGACCAAATCCAGACCGGCGCGCTGTGCCGCCTGGGGCGCCAAGCTGGTCGGCGTCATGCCCGGCAACGTGTTCACCTCCAGCACCCAGGGACGCTCGTTCCGGTCGAGCATCAAATCGACGCGCACCAGCCCGGTGGTGCCGAGCGACTCGGCGGCGGCGACCGCAATGCTCTGCAGACGCACCACCTGCTCGCGACTCAGGCCGGTGTCGAACCGGCACTCGGCTTCGGCGTGGCCGTACTTCGACTCGTAATCGAACAGGCCCCGCGGCGTCGCGATTTCCAGCAGCGGCAACGGCTCGCGTCCGAGCACCGCGACGGTGAATTCGCGTCCATCGACCCATGGCTCGGCCAGCAGAAAATGATCGAACTCGCAGCCTTCGGCCACACGGTCCGCAAGCTCGCTCGGCCTCGCGGCAAAACCGACCCCCAGGCTCGATCCTTGGCTCTCCGGCTTGACGACCACCGGCCAGCCAAGCCGTGCAATGTGCGCCGTAACGTCGTCGATCGGCTCGCTGGCATGAAACAGCACATACGGCAACGTCGGCACGCGAGTCTGGAAGAATCGCTCCTTGGCGGCCGACTTGCTCATCGCCAGTCGCGATGCTTCGGGACCGCTGCCGGTATAACGCACCCCGAGAGATTCAAGCTGTTGCTGCACCCGGCCGTCCTCGCCGCTGCCGCCATGCAATGCCAACAGGCAGACGTCAAAATCGGACCAGGGCACCTCGCTCAGCGGCACATGGCTGGGATCGATCTGCTCGACACGGTGACCCGCCGAGCGCAAGGCGAGCGTCACTTCACGGCCGCTCGACAGGCTGACGGCCCGTTCGTGCGAATCGCCGCCTGCCAGCACCGCGACCGACCACGGCCAACGTCGGTTCTGCCACATCTGCCATCCTCCTTGACGGCGCGGACACTCGCTTAGCCGCCGCGTTCGTGCGGCGAGGCTCGTCGGTGTACTTCGATCGACCAGCCGGCTAGGCACCGGGACAAATGGCAGAACTCTACCAAATCTCGATTTCTGTTTCGAGTTCGATTCCCAGGCGCTCGGCCACGCGCTGGCGCACCAAATCGATGAGTTGCAGGACGTCTTTGCTGGTGGCCTTCTCGTCGGCAACGATAAAATTCGCGTGACGATCGCTGACCTCGGCTCCGCCGACCCGGGTGCCCTTCAAGCCGGCCTGGTCGATAAGCATGCCAGCACTCATGCCGCGCGGGTTCTTGAAAATGCACCCGGCGCTCTGGTGGCCCAACGGCTGGCCGGCGCGTTTGGCGATCCATTGTTTCTGCATCCGCTTGATAAGCTCGTCCGGATCGTCCTGTTCGAGGGAAAACTCGGCGCCCAGGATCACCAATTCGTCGAGGCTGCTTTGCCGGTAGGCAAACACCAAATCGTCGCGCGAGCGTTCGATCAGTTCGCCGCCGCGCGTGAGCACCGTGGCGCGGCTGGTCCACTGGCCGATGTCGCCGCCGCGACCGCCGGCGTTGCCGTGCAGCGCTCCCCCGATGGTGCCGGGAATGCCGACCAGCGTTTCCATGCCTGCCAAGCCTCGGCCGACCGCCGTGCTGATCACATGCCCCAGCTTAGCGCCGGCGCCAACGGTAACCTTGGTGCCCTGGATCTCGATTTTCGAGAAGGCCTCGCCCCCCAGGCGCAGGACCAGCCCCCGCACTCCCTCGTCGCGTACGAGGACATTCGACCCGCCGCCGAGCAAGCGCACCGGCATTCCTTCCTGGCGGCAGCGACGCACGAGCTCGGTCAGTTCGTCGACCGTTTCCGGCTCGGCAAAATACTGGGCCGAGCCGCCGAGCTGAAACCAGGTGTGCGGCGCCAACGGCTCATTTTGCCGCACCATGCGTTCGTCGAAGTCCATCGATAAGGCCATGCGCAACTCGCTCGATGTCGCCCGCGCCAAGGGTCAGTACGACGTCGCCCGGGCGGACCGCGGCGTGTACGTGCTTTAGAATGTCGTTGAGGCTGTGAACTTGCAAGACATCGCCGCCGCATGCGATCGTTTTCGCGGCGAGTTTCTCCGCCAGGCCGTGTCCGGCGGCGGGCAATTCGCGCGCGCAAAACACATCGGCCACCGCCACACTGTCGGCTGCCGTCAGCTCGCGGGCAAATTCGTCGATCAACGCCACGGTCCGCGACGCCTGGTGCGGCTGAAAGACGCACAGCAGCCTGCGATCGGGATGCATCGCGCGCACCGCGGCGATCGCCGCCTGCACTTCGGTGGGATGATGCGCGTAGTCGTCGATGACGGCCACGCCTTCGCAAGTGCCGAGCGTTTCGAGCCGTCGCTTCAGACCTTCGAATGTCGCCAGTCCCGCCAGAATTGCTTCGCGCGGCGCGCCGGCGCGGTGGGCCAAGCCGATGGCCGCCAGCGCGTTGCCCACCTGGTGAAGCCCCGCGACGGGCAAGGCAACCTCGCCCCAGCGCGCCCGGTGCCGGCGGAGTTCAAAACGCGCCCGCCCGTCGACGAGCTTGACGTTCGCGGCGGACCAATCGGCGCGCGAATGTTTGCCAAACCATTCGACTTCGGCGGCAGTGAACTGCGAGAGCAGTCGCGCTCGCGCGCAGTCGGCGTTGACCAGCAGCAGGCCGTCGCTTGGAAGGCCCCCCACGAATTCGCGAAAGGCCGCGTCGAGATCGTCCGCCTGCGGAAAGCAGTCGAAATGATCGGGCTCGACGTTCAGCACGGCGGCCACGCGCGGCGAAAGCTGGAGGAAGCTGCGGCGAAACTCGCATCCCTCGGCAACAAACCAGTCGCCCTCCCCTGCCCTGCCCAGGGGCAGGCCATCGAGCGTACTAGCCCCGGCAACCACGCTCGGCCGCAGTTGTGCGTGCTCGAGGATGTGCGCGACCATGGCCACGGTTGTGCTCTTGCCATGGGTGCCGGCGACCACGATGCCCTGCCGGCCTCGCATGGCAAGACCGAGCGCCTGAGCGTAGCTAACGGTTGCAATGCCTCGCTCACGCGCTTGCAGCAATTCGGGCCAGTCGGGCGGAATTGCCTGGCTGAAGACGACCAGTTCGGCGTCGGCCGGCAGTGCAGGGACCGAATGCTGCGCCGCGGTTCGTATTCCGGCGTCGGCAAGCCAATCGGGCATGAGCGGAGCGCGATCGGAGCCGGTGACTTGCGTGCCACGCTGGCACAATAGCCGGGCGAGCGATTGC
>DASZPI010000244.1:0-3850 GCA_035550355.1 Pirellulales bacterium | reverse complement strand
TACCGTCATAGCTCGTGTCTGTTCAGTAACGGGTAATCGTTTCGTGCAGGTTCAGGATCACGCGCGCCACGCTGGTCCAGGCGGCGAGCTCGGTGGCGTCGAGCTTCGCCGAGTGCGGAGCGATGCCGACCTCGAGCAGCTTTTCGGCATCGTCGTGGCGGGCGGTGTAGTGCGCGCGCTGCGCGGCAAGGAATTCCAGCAGCGACGATCGCTCGGCGGCCGATGGCTCACGGGCCAGCGCCGAGTGGTAGGCCGCATTCAATTTGTCTTCGTCGCGCTCGAGCAACCGATCGCGCAGCAAGCGGGCGGCAAACACCCGGGCCGCCTCGACGTACTCCGGGTCGTTCAGCAGCGTGAGCGCCTGCTGCGGCGTGTTCGAGACGATGCGCGCCGCGGTGCATTCCTCGCGGCTGGGAGCGTCGAAGTTCGCCAGCATCGGATGCAGGAACGTCCGCTGCCAGTGCATGTACACGCCGCGGCGGTATTGCCGATCGTCGAGCTGCGGCACGTAGTCGCGGTTGGGGAACTGCAAGTTCGCGTAGTATCCCTCGGGCTGGTAGGGGCGCACGCTCGGCCCGCCGCGCTCGAGGTTCAACAGCCCGGCGATCGCCAGCGCGTTGTCGCGGACGAACTCGGCCTCGAGCCGCCGCGGCATTTGACAGGCCAGCAGCCGCCCAGCCGGGTCGAGCTCGCGCAACCCCGGCGACATGTTCGACGACTGCCGATACGTGTTCGACGTCACGATCAACCGCACGATGTGCTTCGTGTCCCAGCCGCTGTCGCGGAACTCGCAGGCCAGCCAGTCGAGCAACTCGGGATGCGTCGGCGGCTCGCCTTGCGCCCCCAGGTCGTCGACCACGCTCGACAGCGCGGTGGCGAAGAACTGCTTCCATAGCCGATTGACCACCACGCGGGCGGTCAGCGGATTTTCGGGCGAGACGAGCCAACGCGCCAGGTCGAGCCGCGTGAGCCGCCGGCCTGCGGCGCCTTGCGGCTGCGGCAGGAATGCCGGGACGGCCGGTTCGACGATCGCGCCGCTGTCGTCTTGCCAGTTGCCGCGCGGCAGCACGCGGACCGTCATCGGCTCGACCGACACGGTGACCATCGTCTCGTTGCGGCCGTGGCGGCACTCGTTTCGGCCGCGCTGCAATTCGCGCAGCTCATCGAACGCCTCGGCGTCGTAGGCGGTGCTCGCCAGGGCCACCAGCTCGGCAAGCTGCACGTCGCGCTCGGCGCGCGGCTCGGCCGAATCGATGCCGGCGGTTGCCGCCCTGAACTTCACCGCCAGGTCGGCCTCGAGCGGCTCGATGCCCGCCAACGGCGACACGCTCACGCGCACGGCGCCGAGGTTGTTCGCCGGCAGCGTAACTTCGAGCCGGTCCCCTGCGGCGAGCTTGCGCGGCCGATCGATCAGCCACACCGCCGTCTGCGCGGCATCGAGCTTTTTCGACGCCGGCTGCCAGCCGGATTGCACGCCGACGATCGTGTAGCCGTTGTTGTAGCGCGGGTCGGCCAGGTCGGCCTCGGCATGGAAGAAGTTGAGCTTGATCGCTTTGCCGTCGCCGCGCAGTAGTTGCACCACGGGGCGGACCAGGGCCGGTTCGCCGCGCGCAATCGTGCCGTCGTGCTCTTCGCGCGGAATCAACTCCAGCCGCAGCGCTGCGAGCCAAGGCAGGTTCAGCGGCAAGGTGATGATGTCGCTGCGCGGCTTGCCCGAGAACACAATCACGCCATCATCCTCGATCGTCGCTTCGACGGCGGGCGCGGCCTCGGCTTGGGGCGCTACGTTCGCGGCGGCGGCTTGCTGCGGGGGTGTCTTCGCGGCGGCGGCCTGTTTGCCTTTCGGCTTCTCGGGCGCAGGCGCCGTGGCGGCGACCTCGGGCCTCGGCGTCGACCAGCCGGTGGGCTCGAGATCGATGAACGCGCGGACCGCCTGCCGCCACGCGACCAGCCCATCGCGCGTCGCCGGGTCGTCATTCGCTCGCCGCGCGGTCGTGGCGATCAGCTTCTCGATGCGGCGATCGAACTGCTTTTGCCGCCGCGCGAGATACGGGCTCGCGACCATGATCTCGGGCGGGAACGGATGCTCGTTGCGGAAACCCTTCAGCTCGGGGACCGGCGCGTAGCGGGCGTCGGCGTAGTAGCCCCACTGCTTGACGTCGGCAAAGAACGCCGCGAGCGAGTAAAAATCTCGCGACGTGAACGGGTCGAACTTGTGGTCGTGGCACTCGCAGCAGCCCATGGTCGAGCCCAGCCACGTGCCGGCCACCGTGCGCACCCGGTCGGCGGCGTACTTGGCCAGATACTCTTTCGGCTGCGCGCCCCCTTCGCGCGTCATCATGTTCAGGCGGTTGAAGCCGGTGGCCACGCGTTGCTCGATTCCCGCGCCGGGCAGCAGGTCGCCGGCCAACTGCTCGATCGTGAACTGGTCGAACGGCTTGTTCTTGTTGAACGCGTCGATGACGTAATCGCGGTACGGAAAGATGTTCTGGTTCTGGTCGCCGTGATAGCCCACGGTGTCGGCGAAGCGCACCACGTCGAGCCACGGCACCGCCATGCGTTCGCCGTAGTGCGGCGAAGCGAGCAGCTTGTCGACGAAGGCCTCGTACGCTTTCCCTCGATCCCTCTGTCCGTCCGTCCCGCCGTCCGTTTGGGATCGAGAGACTGAGGGATGGAGGGATGAAGGGTAGGAAGCGACGAACGCCTCGACTTCCTCCGGCTTCGGCGGCAGCCCGACGAGGTCCAGCGACAGGCGGCGGATCAACGTGGCCCGGTCGGCCGCGGGAGCCGGCTCGAGCTTGCGCTCGCGCAAGTCGGCCAGCACGAAGGCATCGATCGGATTCTGAACCGACGCGCCCTTGCCAACCTTGGGGACCGCCGGACGCACCAAGGGTCGGTAGGCCCAATGCGGCCGGTATTCGGCGCCTTCGGCAATCCAGCGCTCGAGCGTGGCACGCTCGTTGGCGGAGAGTTTTTTGTTCGACGCCGGCGGCGGCATCAGCTCGTCGGGGTCGGTCGCGGCGATGCGCGCCACGAGCTTGCTCTCGGCCGCCCGGCCGGGCACGATCGCGCCGCTGGCAACGGCCGCGTCGCGGTCGTCGAGCCGCAGGTCGGCTTCGCGATGCTTGGCATCGGGACCGTGGCAGAAGAAGCATTTGTCGGACAGGATCGGCCGCACGTCGCGATCGAAATCGACCGGCTTGCCCTCGGCGGCGAGGGAGGGACACACGGCCAGCGCGCACGACAATCCAAGCAGAAACAGGCGGGATTTCATGCCTTCTAGTTTAGCGAGGTTTCGTGGCCGATTCGAGCAAATCGCGCGTCCACTCAAAACAATTAGCCCCCGGCGAATCGCCGGGGGCTAAACGATGCATTCCAGGACAACGCCACCGCCGAGGTTAGTAGCGCGGGGGCATGTTGAACCAGCGCGGGTCAGGGCCCCAGAACGGAAAGAAATCGTCCATGTCGTTTTGTCCTAGGCCCAGGGCCGAGAGCAGGTGCTCGCGCTCGCTGGCCGGCAGGTCCTTTTGCTGTTCGATGTCGCGGCGAAGCTCGTCGCGAGTGCCTTCGAACTGGCGTTTTTCGACCTTGCCATCCTTGTCGCGATAGGCGATTTCCGCCTTGAACTTGTTCTTGTCGACTTGCGTGATCGTCATCGAATCGAAGATGTTCCAGTGGTCGCTGTCGCCGTTTCGCTCGTTGTCGCGATTGCGGTCGAGTGTGAAGGCGCGTCGGCCGCCACGCGGCTGGCCTCGACCCGGCAGGGGCTCGAGCTTGGCCTTGACGGTTTTCTGTTCGCCGCGATGGATCACGCCCAGCGAGACTTCGTCGCCGGCCTGCTTCGATCGCA
>DASZPI010000243.1:0-4028 GCA_035550355.1 Pirellulales bacterium | reverse complement strand
GCGTGTGGTGCTCTGACCGGCCACCAGGTCAATCAGCACCACGCGCCCGCCGCGCTGCCGCACGAAGTCGCCGCCGACCACGCTGGCCTGCGTATAGTCGGCGCCCTTGAACAGCACGTCGGGGCCAAGGTGCTCGATCAGCCTCTGCGGCGTATCTTCTTCGAATAGCGTGACGCGCGACACGCTCGCCAAACCGGCCAAAACGATCGCCCGGGCCTGCTCGGCCTGCACAGGTCGCGTCGGCCCTTTCAGCCTGCGAACCGACGCGTCGCTGTTCAGACCCACCACAAGCCGATCGACATCGGCTGCGGCAGTGGCCAGCAAAATCACATGCCCCGGATGTAGCAAATCGAAGCAGCCGTTCGTGAACCCGACCGTAAGCCCTTCGTGCCGCCAGCTCGCGGCATCGGCGGCCAGTTGATCCCAGGAAACGACCTTCGCTTGCAACGGCTGCATGTTCGCGATCGACTTAGGTATGGCCCAGCACCGGATGCGGTACGTACGGCTGTTCGAGCTTCGCCAGTTCTTCGGCCGACAAACGAATGCCGAGCGCCGCCACCGCGTCGTGCAGGTGATGCGGCTTCGTGGCGCCGACGATCGGTGATGTCACGACCGACTTGTGTAGCAGCCACGCCAGTGCGATCTGGGCCTGCGGCAGACCGCGCTCGGCGGCCACCGCGGCGACGCGCTCGACCACTTGCCGGTCCGCTTCTTCCGTCGCGGCGTACAAGGTTTTGCCAAACTCGTCGGTCTCGGCCCGACGCGTGCTACCCCGCGCGTCCCACGGTCGGGCCAGACGGCCGCGCGCCAACGGGCTCCATGGCAGCACGCCAATTCCCTCGGCCGCACACAACGGCAGCATCTCGCGCTCTTCTTCGCGATAAAGCAGGTTGTAGTAGTTCTGCATCGAGACGAACCGCGTCCAGCCGTGCCGGTCGGCCAGCGACAACGCCTGGGCAAACTGCCAGGCGTACATGCTCGAGGCGCCGAGGTAGCGCACCTTGCCGGCCTTCACCAGGTCGTGCAACGCTTCGAGCGTCTCGGCAATCGGCACGTCGTAGTCCCAGCGATGGATCTGGTACAAATCGACGTAGTCGGTCGCTAATCGTCGCAGGCTCGCGTCGATCTCGGCAAAGATTGCCTTGCGCGAAAGACCTCGCCCGTTAGGACCGGGTCGCATCCGTCCATGCACCTTGGTGGCGATCACGATTTCGTCGCGCTTGGCCATTTCGCCGAGCGCCCGGCCGACGATTTCTTCGCTCGTGCCATCGGAATACACATTCGCGGTGTCGAAAAAATTGATTCCCGCCTCGAGCGCCTGCGCAATGAATGGCCGGCTGTGCGGCTCGTCGAGCGTCCACAGATGCGGCCCTCGATCGGGAACACCGTAGCTCATGCACCCCAGGCAGAGCCGCGAGACTTTCAGGCCGGTATTGCCAAACCGAATGTAATCCATCATCGATGTTTTGCGGGTGGGTCGAGCCGTGCCACGGCCATCGTAGCGAGTTCGACCGCTGGAATCGACGCGCGTTGCCGGTTACGCTCGATTTCCTGCGCCGATTCCCCCCTGTTTGCACCTGCGGAGCACCCGGTATGTCGACGACCCCGAACCCGATCGCGTCGCAATGGCAAACCATGCGCAAGGCTCGGCGGATCATGGTGGTTGCGATCGGCCTGTTGTTCGTGTCGCAGTTCTTTACCTACCACGAGTACAGCGGCACCGGCACGCTGAGCGTCGATGCGGATTGGAACACCTACGGCACCTACTGGCCCGACTTGGAACCGGTGGGCACTGGCTGGCAGATTCATCCGCAGGCGTGGATCGTCATTCCCGCCTTGGCGATCGTGTACTTCACAGCGTTTTGCGAGCGAGCGTGGTGGCGGCGCTGGGGCTATCTGGCCAGCGTGTTCCTGGTGATGATTTGCCTTGCGCATGGCCAGCAATGGGTCACCGGCACGCGACTGGGGCTCGGCGCATGGGCATTGTCGATCTGGTCGGCGGTGCAGAACCGCAACGAGCGCAAGGCCGCCGAACCGCCGGCCATCCCGTGATGGCGCCGCACACTCGACTCTACGGCATCGAATACATGCCGCTGCCGGCGCGCTTTAGTTTGCCCTGCCGCACCAATTCTTCCCACACGGCGCGCGGATACTGATTCGGCGGCGTAATGCCGACGATCGACGACGCGCCGCCGGCGCTCATGGGGTTGCGCCCGATGCGCGACTCCTGATCCAGCCGTGTTAGCTTCAATCGCTTTTTGAACGCGTTGAACGCCGCCTTCAAAACCTCAGCCGAAGGCGGGGCTTCGGCGGCTTCGGCCGGGACCGATTCTTTCGCGGGCTCGCTCGGATTTGACATGCTCGTCGACATCGTTGGAATAGTGTGCGCTGGGGTGGCGAATGGTCGATTGTAATTGATCTCGGCGGCGCTGGCGCGCGATTACTGCGGCTCGTCGATCGCCGTCCATTTATTATTTGCCGCGTACCACGACTTGCCGGTGCTCGGATCGGTTCTGAGTACCGTGACAAACGTGGCGTCCTTGTCGCCTTGGTACGAAATCACGCTCAACGCGTAACCATTGGCCGGCAACTGCTCACGTTCTTCGATTGGCTTCCATAGCATCGGTTGGCTCGGATTCGGTGTCCACGTGATGCCATTCGTGGCGTCGAAGCGGAACGGCGTGCATGCGGTCGGCGACGGACATAGGATCAACTGATATCCATTTGCCGGCCGTCGATTAAACGTCTGCAACGTTTTTTGGGCGATGATCTCTTTCCACTTCTCGTTGTAAACCCACACATCGCCAGTGTCGCGATCGATACGATAGACATTTTCGGTGCCGTCGTTGCCATCGATGAACGACACCATCCCGAAATCGTAGCTGCCACGCTCCAACGGGGGATCGTCTTCCCAGCGGTCGGCGATCCAACGGTCGTCGTACAGATTGGGGGCCCATGTGGCCCCAGTCTCCAAATCGACCCGCAGGGCGTACCAACCTTTTTCCGAGCAACTTGATAACAAGCGATAGCCGCCCCTCGGCGCTGCGCCGCCGCCGAAATCGTTGCGCTCGACCACCTCCAGCCAGTTGCGATCGTCCCACGACAGCCACATCCGCCCGCTGCCGCGCTCCATCCGCAGCACGTAGTGGTAGCCGGTCGTCTGTTCAATCCACGACACGATCTGCGCGTCGTAGCTGCCGCGCGGCAGCGCGCGCTGCTCGGGAATCTTGGTCCAGATCGTGCCGTTGTCCCCCTTGGTCGGCAGCCACATCTCGCCGGTCTCGGGATTCAAGCGATACACGTACCAGTACTTCGTCGACGCGTTCATGATCGAACGATAACCGCTCTCCGGCGCGGCTGACGCGGCAAACTCCGGCGGCTCGGCAATCGCCGACCACGCGTAGCCCAGTGCAACCCAAGCGCGCCCGCTCTTGCGATCGATGCGCACGGCGCGGCACACATCGCCGTCGTCGGTGTACGGCACCCCTTGCAGGTCGTAGCTGCCAGCCGACAGCGAATCGTCGTCGGCAACTGTCCGCCAGAACGGCGCGTTGTTGTTGCCCTTGTCAAAGTCCGTGGTCCACGTCGCGCCGCTTTCGGCATCGAAGCGGAACGCCTGCCAGCCCGCTCCGTCGCTGATCAGCAGCAGTCGAAACCCGTGCTGCGGCGGCGATGTCTGCGCGAACGACGACGGCTCGGCCATGCTCTTCCACGCGCCCGCATCCAGCCACCAGGTCTGCCCGGTGTTGCGATCCAGCCGCAAGATCTGCTCGATCTTGTTGTCGCCCTGGAGGTAGTACACCGCCTGCAGGTCGAACTCGCTCTCGGCCGGCGGATGGTCGTCGGCCATTTTTTTCCACACCCATTGCGGGTCCTTCGACGTGTCGGGCCACCAGGTTTCGCCGGTGCGCGTGTTGTAGCGGTACGCATCCCAATCGACGCGGCAGTGGCACATCACGATCCGGACTTCGCCGGCGTTGGTCGCAGATTTGTCGCCGTCTTTTGGCCGCTGGCTGGGCGGCAGAAGA
>DASZPI010000242.1:0-2857 GCA_035550355.1 Pirellulales bacterium | reverse complement strand
GGAAAAAGGTGGGAACTTTATCGTACTGCGTCGCGGTGGAAACCACCAGCGTTTGTTGGCAGCGATTACGTGCCGCGCAGCTTCCAAGCAGCCCGCAGCCACTGGCCGCGCGTCAGTCGGCCGTCGATCGCCGGAAGCTTGTCGTGCGATAACTGCAACTCGGCCGCGAGTTTTTGCCAGCGTGCCGCCAAGGCCGCGTCCAGCACCATCTCGAGCTGGGCCGCGTGGTCCGGGAACGCCTCGTAATACTGGCCGACGATATTCTTGCCGCGCTGCCCCGGCTTCTTGGGCGTGGCGGCCAGGCCGTGAAAGCCGCCCGCCGTACCCCACCATTGTGCCGCGGCAAAATCGTCATCCCCAGGCAGCAGGTCGCTGAAATAGATCGTCGCCGAGCCTGTGGCATGCAATCGGCGCTGCAGCGCCGCCACCGGCACCTCGGCGACACGGTTACCGGCTTCGATCGCCAGGCCAGCGGCGTGCCCGGCCGCCTGCCCCAGCGAGGTCCAGATCGGTTCCAGTCGCAGAGCACAGAACCCGACATGCGAGGCGCTGCACGCTACCGGCACCAGCAGGTTGGTCACATCGCTGGGAACGATCACGCCGTAGGGCACCTGATACGGCGCGACGGCCTTGTAGAACTCACCGGTGTGACGGCCGCCGAACCGCGATCCTTCGTGTGCCGTGCCGTGGCAGTTGGGACCATAGTCGCCCATGGCAATCGCATCGCGATGCAGCACCGAGCGCGCGTCGTCGGGCGCCGGGTCGGTGTCGTGCTCGGTGAACACGGTCATGCCGCGCATTCGCCGCGCCTCGCGCACATACAGTTGCGGCGGCAGGTGATCGCTGTCGCTGAACTCGTCGGCGCACCAGCCCCACTGGCGAGCCTCGGCAGCGAACTTCTCGGGCACCGCCTCGTCGGTCTGCAAAAAGTACAGCAGGCCGACATTCCACCGCAGGTGCTCGTCAAAAATCCGCTGCCGGGTCGAGGCATCGCCCTCGGGCCATGCCAGATTTTCGCCGGGCAACGACAGGCGAACCAAACCACGCGAAACATCATTGATGTCGACCTTGTCGTTGGGCAGCCGCGGGATCTGCGCTTTGTACAGGCACGCGCTCGGATAGCCGAACACGCTCTTGATCGAGCCGTTTGCAAGCAGCGGCAACACCCCCAGGTAATCATCGCGCCGATAGCCGGCCGGCGCCGCAACCCGCGCGCGATTCTCGGCTCGACGCGTTGCGCACAGCCGAAAGTTGTAGGCCTGCAACTGGCCATCGGCGTCGTCCGGCGCCAATGACTCGTCGTACTCGCCGCGTGCTTCGCGCCCAACGCGGAACTTCGCCCCCGCTGCCGCGAGCAGATCGCCTTCGTACGAAGCGTCGATGAACATCCGCGCCGCCATCTCGCTTCGCTTCCCGGACGGATCGGCCAACGTCACACTCTTGACCGCTGGGAACGAGTTGGCTTCGATCGTGTTACCTGCGACCAATCGATACTCGCGCAGCACCCTGATCCGCGACTGCTCGGCAAGCATTTGCTCAAACACGAGCAGGTTCACGCCGGGCTCCGCATGGGTGCCGTGCAAGCAATCGGTCACCTGAGGGGAATCATCGCCGTACGTTTGCCGATAGTAACGTTCCACGCGCCGCGTGAGCTCACGATACGTGCCGTTGAGCGCCTCGAACGTTCGGAAGTCGGGATGCGACAAGCCGCAGGTCGTCAGCCCCCCGATGCGCTTCGTCGGTTCGACCAACAGCACGCCGCGTCCGTCGCTTGCCGCCGCAAGCGCGGCAGCAATTCCCGCGGGCGTGCCGCCGTACACCAGCACATCGACTTCCTGCATGGGTGTTTGGGCCCATGTCGCGGCTGGGAAAATCAAGACGAATCCCAGCGCAGCAATCCAGCGAACGTGCATGATCAACCTCTTCACTCGCTCACGCGTCGAATTACACTGGGCTGAGTTTATCTCGATTGGGTCGGTGATGACATTGGGGAAGGTGGCGGACCCTATGACACGCAGATCGACACTTGCTACGCTGGGTTTTTTCCTCGGGCTGCTCGCACGCGGCGGCGCCGTGCTACCCGAAGTGTTCCGGCAACTGAGCTGGGCTTGGAACACCCCGCCTGGTGAGACCGTGGAATGGGGAGAGCCGTTTTTCCGCTTTTTGTATCTCGGGCTGCCCGGCGCTCTGATCGGTATGATCGTCGGCCTGCTGCTGGCGGCAATGTGGAACGGCGTCTCGCCGAACCGCCGAACGGCCGACCATCACGGGTAATCCTCGGCGCGCGATTCCCGCTGGTCGTCGCGCGGCGACGGTCGGTTCTATCCCTACTCGACGCCCCAAGGCCGACGCATCGGCTGGCGGCAGCAAGTTTGGAACGGATCGCTTTTCGAGCGCGGCTGCTCGCGCGATGACGCCGATGTTCGCCTGCGTGGCGATGTACGTCGCGCGGTCGAAGCGATCCGGGGGCTGCTGGCCGACCGGCAGCCAGCGATGGATTTCGCCGCGCTCGATACCCGCCAACAAGAAATGCTCGTCGATTTCGCGCTCACCGAAGGGGTGCAACATCTGCACACCGAATTGGTCACCGCGGTGTTGGCCAGCGATTGGCAGCGCATCACGCGCGACCACCTGTAGGTCCGCTACTCCGGCCACGCCCCGGACCACGAGCGCAACAAGGCATTCGCCACGCGTGGGAAAATCGAGTGAACCAACGCCGCGCTTGACCGGGCGGACATCGACCGCTAATCTATCAACCAGCTTTGATGGATTGCGCGTTCGGTGAATGCACTTTCCCGAACGACCTGCCTGCCGTTTCCCTCGACTTCGCTCGCCCGCCAACCGTCACGCCTGGAGA
>DASZPI010000241.1:0-10175 GCA_035550355.1 Pirellulales bacterium | reverse complement strand
TCGAACTCAGGCCGTCGAGACGAGGCCAGCGAAGCGAAAACTCCGATGACTCGCGCGATCGAGGCGGCGTCCGCTGTTCGAGAGACTCGATCAGGCCTTGGCGTCGCGGACGGCCCGCTCAAATTGTCAGTTGTTTGCATCGAAGGAGTGCAAGGCCTGCCGGTAACGCTGCTCGATACGGTCCAGCGACGCCATGGTCGCGGTGTCCGAAGGCTGCAATCGCTTTCGCACGTTTGCACAGCGCCTAACCAACTCCAAGCTCGTGGGAAAGTAATCCGAAGCTCGTTCGAGCAACTCAATCTCGGCAGTCGTCGATTCGCTCGCAGCTTTCGAATCCCACCAGGCTAGGTACACGTGTCCCAACGACGTGGAATAGGCCGGATCGTGAATGGCTTCGTATGCGGCGTTCAGCATTGTCGCAGCATCGGCGTATTCTCGAAGCAGTACGTAGGCCTCGGCGCCGAGCAATCGAAATCGGCGCTCGAACGGTTGGTTTGCCAATTCCGCAGTGCAATCGTTCCGGACCTTCAGGGCAATTTGCCGCGCATTTTCGACCCCGCCACGCGAGGCCTGGAATCTGGCCAGCTCGAGCAGCCGGCTGCGATCGATCGCCACGGCGCGCGAAAGAGCATCGAACGCGCGGTCGGTGTTGCCGCGGGCCAAATGCAACTGATAAAGCATAAAGTACGATTCCGCGGTCGGCTGCTCAATCGCGCTCAACAGGCCGGCGGTAGCGCGGAGCAGGGCCTCGCGCCGCTGAGTGTCGGCAACCGGGGCAATTAAGGCCGATTGCAAATGCAGGCGAGCGAGCTCAAGTGAGAACGTGCTGCGCGGATGGAGCACCATTCCTTTGCGGAGAATTTCCGCCGCGGCATCGATATCGCCGGCAATCGCCGTGGCCTGCGCCCAACGCAGACGATCGGCCACATCTTCGCGCATCGACATGCGAGTCGCGAAGGCCTCCTGCGCGAGTTTCGCCTGACGGCGTGCCGGCTTGGCCAAGTCGAGCGATGCGAACATCTCGGCCGCAGACAGCCGCAGCTCCGGTGTCGCTTGCGAATTGGCTTCCAGCGCCTTCAGCGCGTCGTCGATTCGTCCGGTCCGCAACCATAGTCGCACGCGCAATTCGCCGCGCTCGTCAGGGTCGAGTCCAGCTTCTGCCAATCGATCGATTTCGTGATCGATCCTCTCGAGCCGACTCGCCGAGACATTCGATCGTTGCACATCTCGACGGATCCGGGCGACGTGGGCGGGGAGATAACGAACATGATCTTCGGGGGCAAGCTCCTCGAGGAGGGCTGCAGCCTGCTCGTCGTCGCCGCCGAGTTCGTAAGCCTTTGCCAGCGCGAATCGAAACCGATCGTTCGACGGCTCAAGCCAAATCAGGTACCTGCCATCAGCAATCGCGTCGTCCGCGCGGCGCTCGTCCAAGGCCACTTCGATGCTGCGATCGTATTTTTCGATCAGGCCTTTGCGGATCTTCATGGCGCCGAAGAAACCGCCGACGGTCACCACTGCGATCGCCGCAACAGACGTCGCGGCCAGCACAACCTGCCTACGGCGATATCCGACAGACCATGACGCGAAAACGTACGAAAGCGAATCGAGCAGCCGATGCGGCAGCAAACGAAAAAGCTGCCGATGGAAACGGATCCGAAACAGGACGAAGGCTGACCACAGCCTGTCGACACTGCGATCAAACCGCCATCTGAACTTTTCGACCCATCGAGGCGTACGGAGGAACCGCTTCATAGCGCCAGACGGCTGAGCTTACACCGAGGCCTTCGGCTCAAGTTGGTCGTCACGGCGACGACGTCGCATTCGCACCACAAGGGCGCCGGCAGCCATCGCCGCAAGTCCCAGCGTACCTGGCTCGGGTACCGCTGTAAATTCGAGGATCAAATCCTGTCCGCCGCTGCCGCCCAGCAGATGGAAGTAGCCGCCGGCGAGCGAATTGCCCGCGTTGACGAATGCGGTTTGATCGATCGTCAGGTTCGTGATCGCTGCGTTGGTGAATGCGTCGTTGGTGCTCGTGGCGATCAACCAATCGTAGCTGTGATTCGGATTCCAACCATCCAATACCCCGTCAGCATTGGAAAGTGTCAGACTGTGCAGTTGCAGAACAAAGCTGCCGTTGATCGCCAAGGTCCCGGTATTCCAGAGATCCCAGCCAGGATTCGCGCCGGCTGTACCCGAAAAAGTCCCGCCGGCCTGAGCAGCCGACAGCTGATTGATCTCCCAAACGTAGGTGCCGCCGTTCCAGTTCGTCGTGGAATCGGTCATGGTTCCGGGGCTGTTGCCGGGGTTCACGTAGCCGTTGCTACCGACCGTCACGGTGTCGAATGAACCATTGCCTTTGAGCACACCATAACTTTCTACGGTAACACTGGCATGCACCGCACCGTTGTTGACCAGCGTGCTGCCGGCGACGTCGAGGGTGCTGCTCGTTGTGAGCACGCCGCCCGTGGCAACGTCGAGCGATGCGCCGGAGGCGATCGTCACCGAGGTTGCATTGGCCGTGCCAGTCCATTGTGTTGTGCCGGCGACAACAACATTGCCCAAGGTGGCGCCGCTCATGGCCATGATACCGCTGTTAAACGTGTACGTGGACGCGGTGTTGATCGAACCATTGCCGGCCAAGGCGGCACCCGACGCAACCGTCACACCACTGGTGTTGGCCAGTGAGCCTGAAACAAACAACGTTCCGGCGTTGACACTCGTGGCGCCCGAGTACCCGTTCGCCCCGGCCAACGTGACGGTGCCCGCCGCATCGCTTTTGGTCAGACCGACGCTGCCGCCGAGCGCGGCACCGACGTAGCCGTTGCGAAGGTCGAAATCATTCGTTGAGTTGAGTCCGCCGCTAGTGCCGCTGATCGTGCCCGCGGAGAGCACGACCCCGGCAAGCGTCTGGTTGAACGCGTTGACATCGAGGGTGCCACCACCGACGGTCACCATTCCGGTGCTCAGTAGGGCATTATTGGTTCCGAGCGCGAGAATGCCCCCGCTGACGGTAGTTCCGCCTGTGTAGCTGTTCTGTTGCGAGAGGGTTGTTGTTCCCGTGCCATCGCGAACCAGGCCGATCTGGCCACTGAGCGAATTCTCGGTGATGTAGCCAACGAAGCTTGCGGTGTTCGCCGAGCCGTTGATCGTCAAGATGCTGAGCGACGAGGCAAGCCGGTTGGTGATCGTGGCGCTGCCGGCCGAGGTTGCGCTGTACAGGCCCTGGACCGCTTGGTTGAATCCGTGCAGGTCAACCGTGCCGCCGTTGCCGCTGGAGACATTCGTGATCAGATTCGAATAGGTCGAGATCGCGTTGCTGGCCCCCAGAATCACGAAGCCGGAGTTAGCCATGTTGATCTGTGTATCGCCGGTGTAGCTGTTGGCGACATTGAGCGACACGGTTCCTGCGCCGCCGCCTGCAGTGCTGCTGCCGAACATCAAGGTGCCGTCGCCGGTGATGGCCGCATTGGCGGACACGGTCGTGCCGCCGGTCGCGCCGATTGCCGTGATGAATGCGTTGGCCGGCAGAACATCGTTCGGATTAAGCACGACCTGGGTGTTGAGGTTGAGCGTGCCGTTGGTGTGCTGCGACACGGCGGCACCTGTGACGAGGAATCGCAAGTCGCCGGAACCGTTGATCGAGCTGCTGCTCGTGTTGTTGAAATTCAACGCCGAGCCCACATCCAGATGAGCACCGCTGGCGATATTGATGGTTGTGGCACTGAAAGACACGTTCGTTCCGGCGGGAGCAGCAAGAACCAGGCTACCGGCATCCACGTTCAGCCCGCTGGTCGCCGAGCCGATCGTGTGCCCCGAGCCTGTGATGAACAGGTTACCTGCGCCGGTCTTCTCGAGCGTACCTGTGCCAGTGATCGTGCCCGAAAGTGTCAGGTCGCCGCCGCTGGTGTTGATCAGCGAGGCTGGCGAGCCTAGGTTCACCGAGCGCGCCGACGAGAATGCCGCAGAGGTTTGAAGGGCGCCTCCGCTGAGCGTCAAGCTCGACGTCGAGGCACCGAGGTTGGTATCGCTGCCGACGACCACGGTGCCACCGGAAATGGCGGTTCCGCCCGAATAGGAATTCCCTCCGCTTAGGACCAACGTACCCGGGCCGGCGAATGAAAGTGAACTGCTGGTCGCCGCCTGCCCCACACTGCCAGAAACCGTGAGCGTCTGACCGGCCGCCGCCGTCCAGATCTCACTACTATTCATGACGATCCCAGCAGAAATCCCCGCCGAGTTGCTCGCGGTAATGCCATTCGAGCCGACAAGAAACAGCGAGTACGGTCCGGCTCCGCCCGTGATCGAATACGGTGAAGCGACCGGAGCGAACAGGATCGAGCTGGCAGTGATGTTGCTACCCAGGGCGACGGTGTCACCTGAGCCGGTCGACGACGCGCCGAAAACGACCGCACTTTGCAGCGTGTTATCCCATTGCAGGTTGGCGCCACCGGCATAGAAGTTCGCACCACCGCTCGCCGTCTTATCGGCCCAGGTGCCTGGTCCATCGGCCAGGCCATTGGTCGTGGCTGTCCAGGTGACCGGCAACGCCGAAATGTTCAGGTCGAGGGCGTGCCCAACAACGCTCTCGGAATAGGTATAGGCACTCGAGATTCCATAGATCGCGGAAAACGAGCCCGCTTCAGAGCCACTAAAGACGGCCAACTGATAGGTGCCTGCCGACACATTGCCAACGTTCAAAGCAACGCCGTTGGAGAATGTGAGGTTCGTGACGTTGATTTGGCTGCTCGTGGCGCCCAACGTGTAACTGAACGTCGAGCCGGAATAGGCCGCCAGGTCGCCGCTGATCGTCATGATTCCGGCGCTGCCATTGCCGACGGCGACCATGCCACCGTTGGATACGGTGACGTTGCCACCAATGATCGCACCGGTCGCGGCGCTGGCCAGTGTGCCGGCGGCGACGGTCACGCCACCCGTGCCTAGCGCCGACTGTACGTTATTGCCCGCGACCAACGTACCGCCGGCGATGATCGTCCCACCAGAATAACCATTCAGGCCGCTGAGCACCTGCGTGCTATTTCCCGATTTGTACAGCGCGATCGCTCCGGCGCCGTCGACAATCTTGCCTGTATAGGTGGTCGTTCCCGACGTCCCGCTAAGAGTGAGCGTCGACAACGTGCCAACCAAATTCGTGATCGTGGTCGTCCCGCTACCGCCGCCCGAATTGAGCGACGCGACCTGCTGATTGTTGCCGTGCAGATCGAGCGTCACGGTGTTCGACGAACCAACCCGAGTGTTGAACGAGACGGCCGTTCCCGTCGGCAGGGCATTCGTGGTACCCAGGCTAATCGTTCCCGAGCTGTCGAAGCTTGTGGTGCCAGTCCAGGTGTTGGCGGCTCCTAGAAACACGTTGCCACTGCCGCCGCCGCTGGTGCTGTTGGCAAAATCCACCGAGGCGTTCCCAGAGATCGCGCCCATCAGTGTCAGTCCTTGCCCCGCCGTCGTGCCACCGATGTAGTAAACGTAGCCATCGCTCAGGCTGCCGCCCGGATGCAGGTTCAACGAAGCACTTACCGTGGCGCCGGCCGTGCCGCTCAGATTTGAGAGCACCATGTTGTTATCGAGCAGCTGAATCTGGCCGGTGATCGCGCTGCCCGCGTTGTTAAAGTTCACGCGAGTGGCGCCGGTGATCGCCAGCGAACCAGAGAAGGCGCCATTGAACGAAGACGTCGCATTGCCGAAGTTCAACACTCCCGTGCCGTTGATCTGCATGGCAGCTGACGGTCCGACGCTGAACGTCGTTGCGACGGTGGCATTGTTCGCTTCGGCAATCTGCAAGGTGCCGCCGTTGACGGTGACGCCGGCGGAGAAGTTGTTGCCGGTACTGGTCAAATCGAGCGTGCCGGAATCGGCTTTCACGAGCGCTCCGCTTCCGCCCAGTGCGCTGGTAAGCGTGAGCGTGCCGCCCGTTGCGACATCGACCGTCCCACCACTGGCGCCCAACGTGACGACGCGACCTGAACTGAAACCAGCGCCCGTCACCGCCAGGGTGCCGCCGTTGATTGACAGACCAGCCGTGCTCGCTCCCAGGTTGCCGTCGGCACTGACGCTGAGCGTTCCGCCACTGATTGCCGTTCCGCCGGAATACGTGTTGCTGGCATTGGTTAGCACCAGGGTGCCCGGACCGGTCGCGTTCAGCGTTCCGGCCGAAGCTCCATCGCGTATCGTGCCGCCGATCGTGTAGGCCGTGCCGGCATCGACGTAGATCGTGCTGGCCGTATTGTTCAGCGCGAAATTACGACTGGTCGAAAGGTTCGAGACAACCTCGAGCGTTCCGGCACTGATGGTTGCCGTTCCACCGACCGCGCCGAGACTGTTGGCCGAGTTGACCTGCACGGTGCCACCGGCGATCGTCGTCCCGCCCGAATAGCTGCTGCTGCCGAACAACTGGACTGTTCCAGCACCGCTGAATGTCAGAGATTGGCTTCCGCCGGCTTCGGTGATGCTGCCGGTAATATCGAGCGTCTTGCCGCTGACCGCCGACCAAGTCTCGTTGGTTGAGATTGTGATCGGCGCGGCGATCGTTGCCGATTCGTTGGCAACAATTCCGCTGGCAATCGTAAGGCCAAAGCCGTTGCCGTTAATGGTGTATGGGTTGGAACCGACAGCATCGAACTCCACCAACCCAGCAACGATGTTACTTCCCAGGGAGACCGTACCGCCGGCGCCGCCCGAGCCAAAATGCACATTCGTTGATGGGCTCGCGGAGTTATCCCATTGAACGTTCGAGCTACCGGTATAGAAGTTCGCGCCGCCCGAGGCAGTTTTGTCCGCCCACGTGCCGGCCCCATCGGTTAATCCACCGGTGCTCGACGACCACGTGACCGCGCCGGTACTTGGTGAAATCTGGATTTCGAGATTATTGCCCGAGAAGAATTCGTTGTAGTTGTAGCCGCTGGGAACACCGGTAATGGAACTGAACGAGCTGTTGCCAGGATCGGAACCGAACGTAATCAGGTTGTAGGTGCCACCGGAGCCGGTGATCCCACTGAGGTTGAGTGTTGCGCCGTTGGCGATCGAGAGCGTTCCAAGATTATTGATCGTACCGGTCGCATTTCCCGACCCGAGGGTGTAGTTGAAGATCGTCGTACCGCCGATGGTCAGATTGCCGCCAATGGTAAATGTGCCCGCGGCAACACCGTTGCCGACCGCAACCTGCCCGGCGCTGCTGACCACTAGGTTTCCAGCCATGCTGGCCGTCGCACCCGTGGCCACGACGCCGCCGCTGACGGTCACGTCGCCCGTGCCAAAGGCCGATCCTGCGCTGTTTGTCACCAACAGAGTACCGGCACTGATGGTAGTTCCGCCGGAATAAGCGTTGCCACCAGCGAAGGTGACCAAGCCGGCCGTGGTTTTCGAGGCCGCCACGCTGCCGGCTAACGTCGCCCCGACGTATCCGCTTTGCAGTGCGTAGCTGGACGTCGAGGTGAGTACGCCGCTCGTGCCGCTGATCGTACCACCGGCAAGGGTCACGGCGCCGGCCGTCTGATTGAAGGCGTTCAGCGCGAAGTTGCCACCATTGACGGTCACGGCGCTGCCGGCAGCCAGAGCACCGCTTGCGCCCAACGCGAGCACACCGCCCGCCACCGTCGTGCCACCGGTGTAACCATTCGCTCCCGAAAGCGTGAGCGTGTTCGTGCTCGATGACAACAGCTGCAAGCCACCGCTGCCACTAATGGTCGCGGTCGAACCGCCAAATGTTTGGTCAATGGTCTGTTTCACCTGCAGGATCGTGCCGTTCAATGTAATGTTGCCGGTGCTGGCACCGCCAACGTACAGCAGCGACCCAACTGATTGCGTCGAATTGTTTAAGATCAATCCCGCGTTGTGACCGCTGACGTCGATCGTCAAGCTGCCCGAGCCGAGCGCGGCACCCGACGTGACCGAGAGAATGCCATTGGTGACGTCGGTGCTCCAGCCAGCGTTATTGGCCGCGTTGATACTTAGCACGCCACCGCCCGTCTTTTGGAGCTGAGAGGATCCACCAATCAAACCCGCCAGGGTGCCGAAATTCGACCCGCCTGTGACGGAGATTTTCGAATCGGAATTGATGGTCATCGTGCCCGCCCAGGTTGAGGCGGTTTCAAAATCGAGCGCAGCGTTCTGAGTCCGCGCCAACGCCCCGCCGCCGTTCAGCACGAGATTTTCAGAAGATCCGCCCAAATTTCCAGCGATCGAAAGAATCAACGCGCTGTTCGTATTGACCGTGATGTTTCCAATCCCGTTCGCGCCTGTGCCCAGGGAGTTCACCGTAAGAATGTCGACTTCACCCGCCTGGGTGCCATCGCTTTTACCGATCGTGAGCCCGCCGGTGAAGTTGTTCGAATTCGTGCTGCTGAGATCCAGGATCCCGCCTTTGGTCGAACCACTACCACCTCCGTAAAACGTGAGATTCGAGCCGGCATTCAGTTCTGAGATATTGGCTGAAATCGTGATAAAGCTGGAGCTAGTAGCGGATGTCTGGATGACGTTCGTGGCGTTGCCAAGCTGCAACGTGAGGTTCTGTGTGGCGCCGTTGATGATGTCAAATTCGTTGGCGCCCTGGTTTGAGATGATCGTGTTGGCAATGCCGTTAACCGTGCCACCATTCAGCCGCAGCACACCAGGCTGGCCAGTCGCCGCGATCCGCAGGCGGTTGGTGTGCGCCGCTTGGATATCAATCGCCCCGAGCGACAGTGTGCCGCCGGTCGTGTTGAAGTTGATACTGAGCGTCGTGGAAGCGCTCGGGTTGGCCGCGAAGTGGGCAACGTCAGTGTTCGTTGTCGATCCGTTCGCGCCGGGCGAGGCGGAAGTACTCCAAAGAGCGCCGTTGAGCCAGGTCTGCGACCCTGAGGATGACGACGAATAGGTCGCATCGGCAGCTTCCGCCGAGTCATCTGCGGCAAGCAGTATCGCGAACGCCAAAAGGCTGCTGCGCATGAGTGTATGCCATGCAGCCAGACGAATCGGATGGCGGCGATTGATTCGCGTCATAATTTAGCTTCCCGGCTGAATTGGAATGGCCAGCGTTTGCGGAAAAGATAGCGATGCTTCATTTCCGCAGAATGTCGTCAGCGCTAGAAAAACGTTTTGTTTTTCCACCGCCTCGCGGCGAGCGAGACGCAGCGACGATAGCAGCCGTTGATTACGCCAGAATGTCGCGGACATTAGAAAATGATGTGATTTTTGTTTGCCATTGAAACTGGCGAGTGGCGGCCGACCCAGCCGGCCAACGATTGCTTCGGCGCGAGATCGGCGGATCGCTGTCGATCTTGAACCAACAAGCGACGTCGAAAGGCACTTTCAAGCGATTGAAGCTCCGGTCCGGCCGAGCCTGCTCGACCTCTCAGCTCATCGGCGCCCCAGTCCCACATCGGCCGTTTTCGAATCCGAAGCCGCAGAGGACCAGTGCCTGGACCGGCGCGACGGCTAACAGACCTCGATGCACAACGCAATCTTCCAAGGTCAAGCCGCACTAACGACCTGCCTACGACTACCCGGTTAAGGCATTGATTCAGATCTAATCGAATCCACACACCCCTCTAATCAAAGGGTGGTACTTTTTGCGATCGCGCGCTCGAAATTCCGACACAATCTCCGTTCACGCAATCGAGGCAGTTCATGACCATTCTGTCCCCCAAAAATGCCCGACGAGCTTATGGTCGCGGCTTCACATTGGTCGAAGTGCTCGTAGTCGTTGCGATCATCGGAATGTTGATGAGCCTGCTGGTCGTCGGAGTTCGTAAGGCCATGAGCACGGCCGTTCAGAAGGCGACGTTGGTCGACATCTCGAAACTGGCCACGGCCATCGAGGGTGTGAAGGCGCGCGTTGGAAAGTACCCGCCCTGCATGGGGGCGATCACCAGTAGCGCCACGAAAAACACATCGCTGATGGATCGAGGGCAGCTATTCGACGCGTTCGTGTGAGCGGCGTATCCACGCTGCAACATGTCTGGCGGCCCGTACTCGTTTTTGAAGAGCCAATTGGGCGGAGGGAGCTATGCCTATAACTACCGAACGTCATCGGGATCGGTCGCGCCGCTGGCCATTGAAACGCTTGACCAGGCCGAGGCGATCGTATTTTGGCTTGCTGGTTTCCCTTCGCCCGTGAACGGCTCGGGTACGATGGTCGCCTCTCGAAAAACGGTGGGCTTCAACAACGATCCGACGAACCCGTT
>DASZPI010000240.1:0-12349 GCA_035550355.1 Pirellulales bacterium | reverse complement strand
CAGCAAGCCGCCGATCAGCGCCATGTTGCAAATGTTCGCGCCCAGCGCGGTCAGGCCGCCGTCGCCGAACATCAGGCATTGCACGATCAGCACGGTGGTCATGGCGACGACCGCGCCCCACGGTCCTAGCACCACGCCGGCTAGCACGCCACCCATCAGGTGCCCCGAAGCCGCTAGTCCGACCAGGGGAAAGTTCACCATCTGTCCGGCAAAGATGCCGGCACTCATCACGCCGATCAGTGGCGCCAGCCGTGCGCCGACCGCGGCGTGCAGGCGGTTGAGGCTGTATCCCAAGCCGGCGATCGCGATCAGCCAGGTTGCCGCGGCAGGCCAGGGACCGAGGAAGCCGTCGGGAATGTGCATCGCGAAGATCATCGTGGGTCCACTGTAGGCGTCGTCGGAACGAGTGACAAGGAGCGGTCGCAGCCAATGGCAAATGAAAACACGGTTGGGCGGCGCTTGCGGTCGTCGATTCGAGTGCGATAATCGTGCCGCATCGCGCATCGTACGATTGAACGGCATCGCACGCGGAGCATCGCTTATGAATCGCAATGGTCGTTGGCTGCTTGGTGTTCTGGCGGCGGGAGTGGCACTGAGCATCTGGGGATTTGAGCGTTTGGCGACTGCCCAACGCGACGACGCCACGAAGGCCGCCAAGGGCGAAGCGGCCGGTACGGCAAAGCAGCCCGCCAAGAAAGCGGGCCCGGCGAAGAAAGCCGCGGCCGGACAGGCGAATAAGCCCGGCACAAAAAAAGCCGCCAAGCCCGTCGACGATCATCCCGTGGCGGACGATCCGAACAAGGCCCCGGTCAAGCCTACGGGACCGTGGCTGTCGAGCGGCGATTCGTACGACGACTTCTGCTCGGTGGCCGAGAAAGCTGACGGCACGCTGTACGCCGCCTACCTGGCCTATTACGACGGGCACGATCAGATCCGCGTGCACAAGCGTCTCGGCACCGGGGCAGCCAAAGACGCCACGAAGAATGGCAGCGAAAAGAACGACGCCGATCAAATCGTCCGGTGGTCTACCCGCACCCACATGCCGCTGGTCGAAGCGGTCCCCGACATTTGGATGCCGCAACTGGCCGTCGATGCCAACGACCTGCTGTGGGTGATTTGGAGCGAGCAGGTGGGACGCACCGAAAAGAAGTCGGGCAACTGGGACCTGTACGCCCGCGCACTGGAAGACGATGGCAAGCGCTGGGGACCGATCATCCGGCTAACTACCGATCCGAAGCCCGACATCAATCACCACGTGTGCGTCGATTCCAAGGGGGTGATTCACGTCGTCTGGCAGGGGCATCCCGACAACAACGGCGATGTCATGCTCTGTCGTTACGACGGCAAGCAGTGGTCGAAGCCGTTGACGGTCACTTCGGGTTCGGGCGCCGATTGGTATCCGCAGATCGCCGTCGATCGTGAAGGGACCGAGTGGATTGTGTTCGATAGCTATCGCAACGGTGACTACGACATCTTTCTTACGAGCGTGCGCGGCAATAAGCCTGGCGACGTGATTCCGATCGCCACGAGCAAGTACTATGAAGCGCACCCGACCATCGCGTGCAGTGCCGACGGAAAAGTGTGGCTGGCCTGGGAACAAGGCGGCTGGCTGTGGGGCAAAGATCAGGGGCATTGGCTTCGCGCGTACAGCAAAGACATTGGCACGGCGCTGGGCACCGTGCGCAATGTAAAGGTCGCGGTCTACGACGGCGGCTCGTTGAAAGCGGCACCGGCGCCTCCGGTGCCTGAGGAAGAGCTTCCCGCCACGGCAGCGAACCCAAAAGCCAAGCGCCAGGCGGGCGGCACCGCCATGGCAACGCTCGCCGCGGGCGCAGATGGCCGTGTGTGGCTGGGCTATCGCCTGCACAAGCGCGGGCAGACGGCCCAGAAGGGTCGATTCAAAACCTACTGGACGCAAAACGTCACGCACATGACGGCCGATGGCTGGGCCAAGCCGACCGAGATGCAACTGAGTGCCGGGCGGATCAGCGTGTTCAGCCGGCTGTTGCCGTGCAAACAAGATGGCTCGCTGCATGTCGCCTATTCGGGCGATATGCGTACCCCGGCCGACTACCATCAGCCGATTCAGGACCGAGCGTTTGCGACCACGCTGCCCCAGCCCGACGCGCGCGTCGGCGTGCCGGCGCTCTCGTCGTACGAAGCGCCGGAACCGCCCGACGCGGCGAGCGAGTTCGACGTCGCTGGCGAAGTTGCCGATCTGAAGGCGATCCGGGGTGATCGCCGCACGATCGACGGAGTCGAGCACCGCATTGTGCGCGGCGACTTGCACCGCCACACCGAACTGAGCTGGGACGTGGGGCCAGGCAACGACGGGTCGTACCTCGATTTTTACCGCTACATGATCGACGTGGCCGCGATGGACTTCGGCTCGCTGACCGACCACCAAGGCGGCGGCCAGTATGCCTATCACTGGTGGCTGACGCAGAAGTCGGCCGACATGTACTATCTGCCGCCGCGCTTCGTGCCGCTGTACGGTTACGAGCGCAGCGTGAAATTCCCGGACGGGCATCGCAACGTGTTCCACGCCTATCGCGGCGTGCCGATTTTCGCCTTCCAACTGAAGCTGACCCAGCAAGGAACCTTTCCTGGGGTGGCCAGCGGCGACGTGGTCGAGAACGACACCAAGCTGCTCTACGAGTTCCTGCGCAAAACCGGCGGTCTGGCCATTTCGCACACCACGGCGACCGACACCATGGGAACCGACTGGCGCGACAACGATCCTGAAGTCGAACCGGTCGTCGAGATTTATCAAGGCGCCCGCAACAGCTCGGAAGTCGTTGGCGGGCCGCGCGTGCATCCGATCGACAAAGAGCCGGCCGATAAAGCTCCCGGCGGCTACCAGGAAGCGGGCATGGTGTGGAACGCGTTGGGCAAGGGATATCGCCTCGGCACCACCAGTTCCAGCGATCACGGCTCGACGCACATCAGCTATTCGCTGGTCTACACGCCCAAGAACGATCGCCAGGAAATCATCGACAGCATTCGCAAGCGCCAGACGTACGGCGCAACCGACAATCTGATCGTGGCGTTCGAGGCCGACGGTCACTTCATGGGCCAGGAATACACGACGAACAAGCCGCCAGCCTTGAAGCTCAAGGTGCACGGCACCGCAAAGATCGACCGCATCGATTTGATTCGCAACGCGCAGTACATCTATGCTTCGTCCCCCGGCAAGCGCGATGTCGAGGTCACGTACACCGACATGGAGCCGAAGACCGGAACGAACTACTACTACTTCCGCCTCGTGCAGGAAGGGGGCGAAGTGGCCTGGGCCAGCCCCATTTGGGTGAACTTCGAGGGGCAATGAGCAGGGGTATGGATTCGCGATTCGACACCCTGGCGACCCAGTCGCTTGCGATTTCGCGCGCATGAAGCCAAAGCACGTCATCGCGGCAATAGCAACCGTCATCCTGCTCGCTGGCGCTGCGATTTGGTCCTGGCGCTCGGCGGCAAGTGCTGCTCCCGAGCGCAAGCTGGATTCGCCCGAGGCCTGCCTGGTAGCGATGACACGCGCCTCACAATCGGGCGATGTGCAGGCTTATCTGGATTGCTTCACCGGCAACCTGCGGCAGGAGCTCGATAAGGAATTGCGCGACCAGGGGGGCGTCCAGGCGCTCGGCGAACGGCTGCGCACCAGCGTGGCTCGACTGAAGGGGACCGCCAGCTACGAGGAAAACCCGGCCACGTCCGACGGGGCTCAACTGATTCTCGAGCGTATCTATCCGCAGCACAACGAGCGCTGGCGCGTGGCGCTGCGTCGCGATGGCCAGGCGTGGCGCGTGACGTCGATGGCCATGATCGGTTCCGCTGTTCCGCCGGTCGAGTATGGCACGCCGGTATTTGCGATCGATGCGCCCGTCAACGAGCAACAACCGCCGCCAAACGTCGATAAGCGCCGGTAGGTGCTAAGACCCCAGCCTTCGGTGCTCATCACTTCGCGCCGTCCTCGCGAAGGATGCTCACATCCAACTGCTGCGACGAGTCGACGATCAGCTTCGACTTGAGCCGCGGCAGGATTTCCGCCATCGCTTCCAGGTACAACCGCGTGCTGGTCAGCGACGGCTCGCGGCGGTACTCGGTCAACAGGCTGGCGTAGCGTTGCGACTGGCCAAGGGCTTCGGCCACGGTGCGATCGCGGTAGGCTCGGGCCTGGTCGCGTTCGCGTTGGGCGGCGCCTTCGGCCTCGGCGCGTGTCTGTGCCTGGTAGCTGTGCGCTTCGTTCACCGTTTGTTCGCGCTGCCGCAATGCCGCCGTCACCTGGTCGAAGCTTGCCGCCACTTCGCCCGGCGGCTCGACCGCCGCAAGATCGACGCTGCGAATCGAAACGCCGAGTCCGTAGTCATCGGCGAGCGCTTGCAGTTGCTGTCCGGCGCGCAACGCCAACTCGGCTTTGCCGTCGGTCAGGGCGCGATCGACGCCGCCGCCGGCAAGTTCTTCGGTCAGGATCGCCTCGGCCGCGGAACGAATCACCTCGTCGACCGTTGCCGAACCGAACAGATACGCAGCCGGCTCGGCAATCGAATACTGCACGGTGGCCTTGAGGTTGACCAGGTTGCGATCGCCGGTGAGCAGTTGGGCCACGCCGGTCGCCACGGTTCCGCCAGCACTGTCGGGCACGCCGAGCGCGACGCGCTTCGTCTCGCGCACGCGCAATCGATCGACACGATCCATCGGCCACGGTAGTCCCCAATGAGCGCCCGGCGTGCGCGCGGTGCGCTCGACCGCACCAAACCGTCGCACGACCGCCTCTTCGTCGGGAGCGACAAAGTAGATGCCGGTGCATGCGTAGCCAGCCAGCAGCAACATCGCGACCGTGCGAAGCGAGATCATCGTTCCACCGTCCTTACGGCCGGCGTGCTGCCGGCGCCGGTCGGCGCGACGGGCGCCGCCGCCGACTTGGGCGATGGTTCGCTGGTCGCCGGGATCGCAGCCTCCGCCGGAGGCACGCCCTGGGTCAGCAGCTTCAGCAGCGGGCTATCGGCCGAAAGCACGACCGTGGTCTGTTGGTCGAGCATCGCACGGTACGTATCCAGGGTTTTGAGCAACTCGTAAAACGCCGGGTCTTGTCGATGCGCCGCGTTCGAAGCTTCGATCGCCCGCGCTTCGCCTTCACCGCGGATGCGAGCCGCCTCGCGACGCGCCTGCGACAGCAGTTGGTCGCGGTGCAGGTCGGCCAGGCTGCGGATCTTGGTCGCCTGGCTCTTGCCTTCGGCCCGATACTGATCGGCAACGCGCTGCCGCTCGCTGCGAATTTCGGCGAACACGGCCGGCTTCACACTTTCCGGATAGTTGAACCGCTTGATGCGCACATCGACCACCTCGATGCCGAATTCGTTGGCCGCGGTTTGCTGAATGCTCTCGATGACGCGCTCGAGCAGCTGTGCCAGCCTGAGCTGATCGGCCTCGAGCGACACGAGCTGTGCCATCCGCGTGTGGCCGATCTCCGCAGCAATCGCCGCCTGCAAGCGCTCTTCGAGCCGCCGCTGTGCTTGATCGACGGTGCCGACCGATTGCAAGAACTGCCTCACCTGATGCTCGATCTCGTGATCGATCTGCGCATCGTTCGGGTCGAATTGGTCGGCGGCCGCAGCGCGGAGCGTCTCCGCGGCAAATTCGCGGCCGGCAATACGCCAGCAGGCGTACCATTCGACGTTCAGGTTTTCCTTGTCCTCGGTCAGCATCTCACGGGCTGGCGGTGAGTACACCTGCAAACGCCGATCGAAACGCCACACGCTTTGGAACGGCCACTTGAACCCCAGTCCAGCGTGTGCGCGGAACTGCACCGGCTGGCCGAACTGCGTGACCATCGCGTACTCGGTTTCATCGACGAAAAACACGCTGCGCACCAACGCCCAACCAATCAGCACGAGCAGCAGCAGGCTGCCAATGCGCCGCGACCATACGCCGCGCGGCCGGGGCAGGTCGTCGTGTGTGTCGTCGTCAGCGTACTTCAAAGAATCAACGGCCATGATTTACTTTCGTGGGTCGTCAAGAATCTGTCCGTCGGCTAACAGACGTTCTCGCAATTGCGGGTATTTCATGTCGTGCAGTGGCACCGAGCCGTCGAGCGCCAGGCAGGCTGCCGTTGCGGCCGATTGGCCCAGGATCATGTACACCGGCTCCATGCGAATTGATCCATAGGCGACATGACTGGCCGACAGACAGACTGGCACCAGTAGGTTGCTGCATTGCTCTGACTTAGGCAGCAGTGCGCGATAACTGATCGGGTACGGCTGCGGAACTTTACCGCCGATTGTTCCTTCGTTGCGCACCGCGCCGGTCGAATCGACATAGCGCTGCGTTACGTGCGAGTCCATGTGATACGAGCCGAGTCCGACACTGTCGTCGGCCGCTCGTGCGCCGCTGCAATTCTGTTCGACCATCACGTACGCGCCGATCATCCGCCGGGCTTCGCGCACATAAAGTTGCCACGGCCAGTGGTTGTTGTCGGTGAATTCGTCCTTTGCCAGCCCCCACGGCCGCAGCGCTTCGCGATACTCCGACGGAACGCGTGCATCGGTGCTCAGAAACCAGAGCATGCCGCGATGCCAACGTTCGTGCTCCAGAGCAATGCAGCGGCGCACGGCGTGATCGGTCTCGGGATACTGGTAGTTGCCGCCCACCAAGTTTGACGAGATCGCGCCCTTGCTGTTGGTGTCGGTCTTTTGGTTGGGCATGATCTTGATCCGCGGCCGGTAGCCGAGCGCAGGATGCTCGACCGGCTTCGGTTTCGGCAGGTCGGGGAAGGTGCCCGTCGCGGTCAGGTAGCGGAGCATCAGTTCGTAGTGCGCCGGATCGTAGCCCTCGGGTTCGCTGAACGCGACGCGGTTCTCCGGAACGTCGGTCATGCAGATGCGATAGCAGTAGGCCTGCACTCGGTGGTCCGCTGCTCCTTCGACGCCTGGACCGTCGGACGAGACGCCAAACAATAAACCACTCGTTGCGTCGCCGGGGTTAATGTACGGGTCGACCGGACGAAAGAAATTGTGGCCGCTGTACGGCAGCCGCTTCGTCTGCACTCCTGCGAGTGTTTCCTGGTAGGTCGTGCTCCCCTCGCGACCCAGCGTGTAGTCGACCTTGGCCCCAGCGACCATGTCGCCTTCGTAGCTGCAATCGATAAACATTCGGCCGCGAAACGTGCGGCCCGACTCCATGCGAATTGCGTCGATTTGTGAACCAATTTTCTGGACGCCGCTGCGCAGATCAAGGCCTTCGCCCAGCACCACCGTCACACCCGCCTCGGCGACCATTTGATTGAAAAGCGCCTCGGCTACGTGCGGCTCGAAGTAGTACATTTCTGCTTCGGCGGGATCGTGGCCGTGACTGGTGTACGCGTCGGCGCGTTCGTAGCGCCAGGCAGTTGGACCGTCGTAGTAACGCTTGACGCGCTGATAGAACTCGCGCGCGAGTCCACCGATGGCCGACTTCTTGCCGTAATCGGTGGCCCCCAGGCCGCTGGCGGTCATCCCGCCCAAATGCTTGCCGGGCTCAACGAGCACGACGCGTCGTCTCATGCGGGCCGCTTGTATTGCCGCCGTCACACCGGCCGAGGTGCCGCCGTACACCACCACATCCCAGGCTTCGCCCGAGGGGCGATCGTTGGCCGCTGCCGGCGCGCCAAATGGCGCTAGGGCGATGATCGCAATCAGAGACCAAGCAGCCAAGGGGCGCATCGTGCCGTTAGTCCTCTCGCGGTTGGGAGCCCGGAGGCTCGGAGGCTGGCGTCATCAGCGCTGGCAGCAACTCGCGGAGTGCCGACGGACCGCTGAACAGCAAATGCCTGCGGCCGGCGGCGGCGTGGTCGAGAACCAGTTTCTTCTTGTCGCGCAGCGCGGCGGCTACGGTGTCCATGTAGGCTCGCCACAGCGCAAGATCGCGGGCCGACGCCGCCGCCTGTGCCACCTGCTCGAACTGCTGTGCTTCGCCCTCGGCGACATTCTGCCGCAAAGCAGCGAACGCTTCGGCGGCATGCAGTTCGGCAGACGCTTCGCCGGCAAGGTCGTCGTGCATTTCGGTCCATAGGCTTTCCGTGACCTCGGTGTTGGCATCCTTCAGTCGCTGCCAAACGTCGCGTCCCGCGGCCAGGATCACCTTCTGCCGGTAATCGGCATCGGCCTCGTTGAGCATGCGCCCTTTCTCTTTGAAGGCGCTGGACACATCGCGGAATGCGGGCACCACGTCCAACGGCGGATGAACATCCTGCAGGCAAACGCCCCCCGCGAGAATCTCGATCCCCAGGCCTGCGTGGTCGGCCAAGGCTTGCAGCCGCTCGGCGATGGCTTGTTCGATGCTTGCGCGACCGTCGGTGAGAATCTCGCTTTGCTGGTCCTTGTGGTTTGCCGCGACCACGACCGGCTTCGCCGCAATGACCTCGCGCAGGGCGCTTTCAGCGAGCGTGCGAAGGGCCGCTTCGGGATCGCGCACCCCAAACAGCCATTGCGGCAGATCGTCGATGCGGTACTGCACCGTCGCGCCGATCTCCACCAGGCTGTGATCGCCGGTAAGCACCGTCGCTTCCCCGGCGAGCGATTCGGCCTGCTCGTCGCGGTGCGGGCTGTTCCATTCGATGGCCGACGACGCTGCGCCGGCGGTCATGCTGGCCGTGTCGATCGCGGCCGACCGGAGCGCGCCGGTTCGCATGCCAATCTCGACCGTCGCGACTCGATGGGCGCGTTGCCGCGAGAATGTGTCCCACGGCCACGGCAAGCACACGTGCAACCCGGGCGGAAGCAGATCGAGCAATTGGCCGCAGCGTCGCACGGCGACGACCTCGTCGGGCGCCACGACGACGATTCCGGTCGCCACGTAGGCAATGATTGCTGCCACCGCGCCGACCAACGCCAACCGTCGACGGCGCTGCCACAGCCGCCGCCCGACCTCGGCGATCCGGTTGAGCTGGGTTGCCACGCCCTGCCATTGTTCGGCCAAAGCGTCTTCGGTGCGACCCAACCAGCTCGTCTGCCAGCGCTCGAACCACAGCAGACGCATCGAATTCAACAGCACGAGCACCGAGCCCGCCTGGTGAAACAACGCCGCCGCGACCGGCGCTCGCCGCGACCATGCAGCCGACCAACCGGGCATGACCCAGGCGGTGAGCACGATCCCCAGCACATTCACGAAGAACGCGAAGATGACAATGTTCTGATAGATGACGCGCACGGTTTGGCGGGCCAATCGCAATAGTCCAGGCAGCGAGGCCAGCGGAGCGCCAAGGATCACCACATCGCCCGCTTCGGCAGCCAGGTCGCAGCCCACGCTACCCAGCGCGATGCCAACATCGGCCGAGGCGAGCGAGGGGGCGTCGTTCACGCCGTCGCCGATCATGCCGACCAGCGCGCTCGGGTCGCTGGCATGCAGTTGCGATCGCCAGCCGGCCAGCCAGTGCGCTTTCTCGTCGGGCCGAAGGTCGGCATGGACCTCGCTAATACGGAGATCGTGCGCGACGCGCTCGGCGGCGGGCCGTCGATCACCGGTCAGCAGCGCAAACTGCTCGATACCGTCGGCCCGCAACTGCTGGAGCACCCCGGCCGCTTCGGAGCGAACCGTGTCGCGCACTCCGATCAGGCCGCGTAGCCGCCCGTCGCGCGCTACCAACAGGGCCGTTTCGCCTGCTCGTTCCAGGCGATCGATCGCCAGTTGCGCATCGGCGGTGATCGCAATGCCGCGTTCGGCAAACAGCCTCGCATTGCCGATCAGCAGTGCGCTCTCGGCTTGGTCCCGCAGCCGCGCCGAGACGCCCGAGCCTGGCAGGGCAAGAAAGTCGTCGATCGCCGGCAGTGAAAGTTGCCGCTCGGCGGCGGCGCGAACCACCGCCCGCGCGATCAGATGCTCGCTGGGTTGTTCCGCGGCGGCCGCCATAGCCAGCAGGTCGTTGGTCACGGCATCGTCCGCTGAACCTTCGAGCGATACGATTTCGCCAAGCTTTAGCTCGCCGGTGGTGAGCGTGCCGGTCTTGTCGAATGCCAGGCGGCGGACGGAGGCCAATCGCTCGAGCGCGTACCCGCCCTTGAGCAGCACGCCGCGGCGGGCGGTCCAGGCCAAGGCAGCCATCGTGGCGGCGGGCGTGGCCAAGATCAAGGCGCACGGACACGTGACCACCAACACGGCCAACGTCGGCATCCAGTTCCACGAGAATGCCCCGCCGCCGAACGTTAATGACGACAGGGGGCGGAGATTCGTCGCCACAAACGTGACCGCCGCAGCGAGCAAGACCATTGGCAGGAACAGCCGCGCCATCCGATCGGCAACCCGCTCGACACGCGCCTTGCGTGAACGCGCTTCGGCGACCATCTCGATGACTTGGCCGAGCACGGTGTGCGCACCGACCTGCTCGGCCTCAATTTCGAGTGCTCCCATTTGGTTCAACGTGCCGGCGAACACGCGATCGTTCGGGCCCTTGTCGACCGGCAGACTTTCGCCCGTGAGCGTGCTCTGATCGACTGCCGAGCGACCGGCGGCCACGAGCCCGTCGACCGCAATCCGCTCGCCGGGGCGCACGATTAGCAGGTCGCCGGGTTGCACCTGATCGGCGGGAACTTCGACCTCCTGGCCATGGCGACGCAGGCGCACGGTTCGTGGCCGCAGCTCGAGCAGGCGACCGACCTCGCGATGCGTGCGGCCGAAGGTGAAGGCTTCGAGCGATTCGCCGATCATGGCAATGAGCACTACTTCGGCGGCCACCCAATACTCGCCGAGCACGATCGACGCGATCATGGCGATTGCCAGCGCGAGGTCAGCGCCGGCATCACCATCCAGTAGCGCCACGAGCGCGCCGTAGATGATGCGTCCTCCGCCGATCAAGGCAGCGGCCAGCGATAAGCTCACCCCCCAAGGGGTGCGCCACGCCTCGAGCCCGACGGCCCACAGCGACATATCGAGGGCGACAAGAAGTCCGACCAACCCGGTGAGCGCATACAACTGCGCAAAGCTCGGCAGCGCGAGCGCTTCCTCGGGGTCGACCTTGTACTGCATGTGCATGCGTGCGTTCCGATGACGATCCATCGTCCACAGTAAGAGCTAGCGCCGGTGAATGCAAATGGGTCGCTCATACCACGTTTGATCGTCATTCGAAGCATTCTGCAAACGGCGGTTGACCGCTAAACTGTCAGGATGAAGATCGATTCGCCACCGCTGCTACTGGACGAGCAGAACACGGCCGAGTATCTGCGCGCACGCGGCTGGATCGAGGCCGACGAGCCGGTCGAGATCGGCCGTCTGGCGGGAGGCGTTTCGAACGAGGTGTTCTACGTGGCGCGACCCAGCGCGCCTGACCGTGAGTTCGTGGTCAAGCAGGCGCGCCATCAGTTGCGCACGGCGCAGCCTTGGTTTTCGAGCATCGAACGCATTTGGCGCGAGGTGGCGGTGATGCGCGCCTGCCAGCAGGCGCTCGATGTTGCCGCGCCGGCCGACCTTCGTGCACGAACGCCAGCCATCGTGGCTGAAGATCGCACGAATTACACGTTTGCGATGACCGCCGCCGACCGGGCGCATCGCGTGTGGAAACGCGACTTGCTGGACGGTGTGATCGACGCGAGCATTGGCCGCGAGTGCGGCCGACTGCTGGGCGTACTGCACTCGGCGACCTGGGACGACGAGCCAACCCGCCGGGAGCTTGGCGATCGGACGTTGTTCGACGAGCTGCGCATGGACCCTTACTACCGCAGCGTCGCTGCCGCGTGTCCCGAGCATGCCGGGCATTTCGAGCGGTTGATCGCTTCGGTGCCCGAGAACCTGCGCTCGCTGGTGCATGCCGACTTTACGCCGAAGAACCTGCTGGTGTGGTCCGATGGATTGATGATGGTCGATTTCGAGACGGGGCATTTTGGCGACCCCGCGTTCGACCTGGGGTTGTTCATGGCGCACCTGGTGCTCAAGCAAGTTGCCAACCCCGCCGCAGCGGTCGCTCACCGGCAGCTCAAGCAGGCATTTTTGTCGGCGTATGAAACCACTGTACGTCCGCGGATCGGCGACGCTGATTACGCGCAGCTCGTCGAACGCGGCATTCAGCATCTGGCCGGCTGCACGTGGGCGCGGCTCGACGGGAAGAGCCGCATCGAATACCTCGAGGACGAATCGCGTCGCGAGGCGGTGCGAAGGGCCTGTCGGGCGATCCTCGACGATCGCCCACGCCAATGGAATGACGCTTTGGAAGTTTTTGAGTTCAACATGGATGGTCAACGCAGATGACGGCAATTACGCGAATCAACGCTTACGAGGTGCTCGATAGCCGCGGCGATCCGACGGTCGCGGTGGAAGTGTTTTGCGGCGAGGCGTGCGGCTACGCGATCGTTCCGGCGGGGGCGAGCACCGGCAGCGCCGAAGCACAAGA
>DASZPI010000239.1:0-4218 GCA_035550355.1 Pirellulales bacterium | reverse complement strand
GAGGACGGCCAAGTGCTCGTTCGCGATGTCTCGACGCTTCAGCCTGGAACCATGCCGGGACAATACGATCGGTATAACATGCGGCGACAAGTGACGATCACGGCCAATATCTTCCATGAAGACCTCGCGGGTATCGCTCGTGAAGTGCAAGCCGCAATTCAGCGCGCTGGCGCTGCGCCGCAAGGGGCGAAGATCGAGATTCGCGGACAGGTCGTACCGCTGAATGAGATGATGAGCGGGCTCTCGGTCGGCCTGGGCATTGCGATCCTTGTCGTGTTCCTGGTATTGACAGCGAACTTTCAATCGGCACGCTTGGCGGCGACCGCCATGTCCACCGTACCCGCGGTGATCGTAGGCGTACTGCTGATGTTGGTTGCAACGGGCACCACGTTGAACATTCAATCGTTCGTAGGCTCGATCATGGCCATCGGCGTGGCGATGGCGAATGCGATCCTGCTGGTCACGTTTGCTGAACAGTCCCGCCGCGAGGGCGAGGACTGGCGCAAAGCCGCGGTCGCCGGAGCGAGCAGCCGGTTGCGAGCCGTATTGATGACTAGCGCCGCCATGATCGCCGGCATGTTGCCGATGGCACTGGGTCTCGGCGAGGCGGGGCAGCAGAACGCGCCGCTGGGTCGGGCGGTGGTCGGCGGGTTGCTGGCGGCGACCGCGGCCACGTTGTTCATCTTGCCAAGCGTCTTCGCGATCCTTCAGCGGCGCGCAGCGCCGGCATCGGCATCGCTCGACCCGACCGATCCGCACAGCGTTCACTACACATCGACCGCCGCCCAGGCGTTGGCCAACAACGAGTTTTGATCCAATGTTTGCACGCATCGCGCGATTCAGGCGGTATTCTGCGATTCTTCTGATCTCGGTGGCGACCGGTGGTTGCGGTCAACAGCCCCTTGAGGTGGAAGCGCCGGCCGCGTTGCCGCGTGCGCAGGTCGTTGCCGACAAGCCGCAGCGCAAAACGCTCAAGCTTACGACGACTCAGCCAGCGCACATCCAAGCCTTCGAACATACCCCCTTGTTCGCAAAGATTACGGGGTACGTGGAGACTGTGCTGGTCGACATCGGCGACGTAGTGAAGAAGGATCAAACGCTTGTCAAGCTCGCGGTTCCCGAGATGCTTGACGACGTGGCGCAAAAAGAGGCCTTGCTAGCGCAGTCTGTCGCCGAGGAACGACAAGCGGAGTCGATCATTCAGGCCGCAGAGGCAGCGGCCGCAACCGCGCACGCTAAGATTGCGGAGGTCGACGCCGGGACCGCGCGCGCCGCCGCCGAGCTCGAACGTTGGATCTCGGAACACGCGCGCATCAAGCAGCTGACGACGGCTGGATCGGTGACGAAGAAGCTGGAAGACGAAACGCTGAGCCAGTTACGCTCTGCGGAAGCGACGACCCGCGAGGTCGCAGCCCAGGCAACGTCGGCCAAGGCGGCTTTCTCCGAAGCCCAGGCAAACGTCCATAAAGCCAAGGCCGATCGCGCGGCGGCCACTGCCCGCGTGCAGGTGGCAAAGGCCGATTTGGCACGCGCCAAGACCATGCTCCGCTATCTGGAAATCAAGGCACCGTACGATGGGACGATCACGCGGCGCGGCGTTGACACCGGTCACTACGTTGATGCCGGAGCAGGCGGCCCAAGCCAGCCGCTGATGGAAATCGACCGCACCGACGTCGTGCGCATCTTCGTCGATGTTCCGGAGCTGCAGGCCGCGCATGTCAACGCCGGCGACCGCAGCAGCGTGCGCGTGCAAGCACTCGAAAAGGAGCTCGAGGCCAAGGTGGTGCGCATGAGTTGGTCGTTGACCGAAACGAACCACTCGTTGCGGGCGGAGATCGACATCGAGAACTCCGAAGGGACATTGCGGCCGGGCATGTACGCGGTTGCCACGATCATGCTCGACGAACGCTCCGACGTACTCACGCTGCCCGCGACGGCGATCGTGCGCGACGTTGCCCAAACGTATTGCCTATGCGTTGTTTCCGAGCGGATTGAGCAACGCCCCATTGAATTGGGCCTGCGCGTGGGCGCCGAGGTCGAAATCACCTCCGGCCTCGATGGCACTGAGCAGGTCGTCATCAAGCCTTCCGCGGGCCTCCAACCTGGACAGCAGGTTGTCGTCGCAGCGCCCGCAAAATGAAATCATTCCTCCATAGTGCAAATCGTCCGACCGGGACATGGCCGGCAACCGCGAGCGTCGCCGCTCACAGCGGCGGCAACTCGAACGGCTTGCGGTACTCGCGCGCCAGCAGTGCGTCGGCCGACCGATTGCCAACGAAGGTTTCGTGCGTCGAATCGATCGCCAACCGTGGCCCGAGCGTCAGCGGTGTTTTTTCCAGGTCGACCCCATTGGCGCGCAGATGATCGATCAACCGCGCAAAGGTGCCGCGGACTTCGTCATCGTAGTCGCCGCCGCTCAGGTGGGCCTGAATATCGCCATTTGTCACCGCCTGACCGAGGCGATGTGAGATGTTTGCCACGTGGCAGAGCGCCGTCGAAACGTGTCCCTTTTCGATTTCGGCATTGAGGTCGTCACGCTTTCTGCTGCGGACGGCTTGCATGAAGTTCGCGAAATGGTTGTCGCCCTTGCCTGCAAACTTTTTCACGAGCTTCCCTTCAGGATCGAACAGTGTGGCATCGGCGATCAGCCCTTCACTGCCGTAAATCACGTAGCCCGACTTAAACTTGTCGCTGAACGGCGGTGTTTTTAGGCCGCGGACCTCTTGAATGATGGTCGTCGGCCCGTATGTGTGCACGGTCATCTGTGTGTTCGGCGTTTCCCCGGCGTCTTCGTAGCCCAAGCGGCCGCCGATGCTGATCACCGAATCGCCGATGCCCTCGAGCCCCAGCAGCCAGCGACAAATATCGACCATGTGAATGTTGTTGTTGCCCAACTCGCCATTGCCCGTGTCCCAAACCCAGTGCCAGTCGTAGTGCATGTTCGGGCGGGTCAACGGCTGCTGAGTCGCCGGGCCAAGCCAAAGGTTGAAATCGCATTTCGGCGGAATCTCGCAAGTGCCGCGCGGACCAATGGACCGGCGCGTGCCATAGATGATCGTGCGAGCCAGTTTCACCTCGCCTAGTTTGCCCGCGCGCAGAAACTCGGCCGCTTCCTTCAACGGGCCCGACGAGCGGTTCTGAGTTCCTCCCTGGCAGATTCGCCCCGTCTTGCGCGCCACCTGCACCATCCGCCGGCCTTCGGCAATGTTGTGGCTCACCGGCTTTTCAACGTACACGTCCTTATCGGCCTGCATCGCCCAAATCGCAGCCAGTGCATGCCAATGATTCGGCGTAGCAATCGAAACCGTATCGACCGAACGATCGTCCATGACCCTGCGCAGGTCTTGCACCACCTGCGGCTTGCGACCCGTTTGCTTTTCGACGGCTGCGGCCAACTCTTCGGCAAGCTGCAAGTCGGGATCGCAAACATAGGCGATGCTCACACCGGATTGCCGGCCGAATTCGGCAGCGTGCACTTTGCCTCGAATGCGGCAGCCGAGAATTGCGTGCTGAATCACATCGTTGGCCGCGGCTCGATCATTATCGGCCGCATGCACCGGCGATCGCAGGCTGCCGGCGGTTGCAGCGGCCGCGGCCGCAATCAGTGTGTCTTCAAAAAAATCGCGACGAGATAGACGCGGCATAATCAACCTTCGTTCGTAGTGTTGCTTGGTTCGTTTTACTTCGCAGTGATGGTGAGCCACGGGCGATGCGTGTTCGTTTTCAAGCCGGTAATCGCCGCGGTTGCGTCGCAGACTAGTTGCGAGTTGGTCGATCGGCCGACGATCGTGATCGGATCACGAAACGCCCGCGTTCCGGCCACCAGCTTCAGCGTGATCTTTTTCGCGCTCTCGCCTTTGGCGGCCGATGTCACCGGGTCGCACCGTGCATCGTCTGGCAGCCCCTGGATCGTCACGGTCACTGCTTCCGCAAAACCGTTGCGGCGATCGATCGATACGGGAATATCGATGCTCTTACCCGCGGCGCA
Organism: Pirellulales bacterium; assembly: GCA_035550355.1. Classification (GTDB taxonomy): domain Bacteria; phylum Planctomycetota; class Planctomycetia; order Pirellulales; family PNKZ01; genus DATAXP01. Next base: position 230 of record DASZPI010000239.1, on the reverse strand, counting down.
AACGAATTCGCTAGCCGACAGCGAAAGGGCAAAATCGACTGCCGGAGGCGCGAGCGACAGACGATACACATGCCGCGCACTGCCATGGCCATACAGGTCGCGCAGCTCGAGGCGATAGGTTCCGTCGGCCGGGGCGCTGAAGCTCAACTCCGCGTCGCGCACGCCAGCCTGGTCGTCCTGCGTGGCAAGCTGCTTGCCGGCAGCATCGAACACCGCCAACACGGCGTCGA
>DASZPI010000238.1:0-5809 GCA_035550355.1 Pirellulales bacterium | reverse complement strand
GGTCGTCAAATGCACGATGCGTCCCAGCGCGGTCGCAGGCTTTCTCCAATGGCTCGAGCGCGCCGATGTGGGTTGCACGGTGCAGGCGCATGCCGGCAACGGCATCGTCTTCGCGGCGCTGCCCAAACTGCCCCCGCTGGGCGCGTCGAAGTGGATCATCCAACAGCTTCGGCCCGCATTACAAGCTGCCGGCGGAAACGCCATTGCATGGTCGACGACCGAGCCCGACGAATTGACCCCGCACGCCGCTTGGGGCGGCGCGACGTCGGCGACCGCGGTCATGCAGTCGGTCAAACGCCAGTTCGATCCAAAGAACCTTTTAAACCGCGGTCGGTATTTTTTCGCATGATGCACGAACCGGCCACCGACTCGCACGCGCCAGCCTCGCTTTCGCCGGACAATCCCGGCGCGGCGATCGACTACCGTCGCTTCTTGGAATGCGTCCATTGCGGGCTTTGCACCTCGGCATGTCCGACGTATCTCGAACTGGGCGACGAGAACGACAGTCCGCGCGGCCGCATTTACCTCATGCGCTCGGTAACCGACGGTCGCACGCCGCTGACCGATCGCGTGCGCCGGCACTTGGACCTGTGCCTCGACTGCCGCGCCTGCGAAACCGCCTGCCCGTCGGGCGTGCAGTACGGCCGGATGATCGAACCGTTTCGCGTAGCAATGGCCGAGCAGTCGAGCGATTCGCGGCGTTCCAGCGATTGGTTTCAGCGTTGGGTTTTATTCGGCCTGTTCACGAACCCTGCCCGCATGCGCGCCGCACTTTGGCCCGCGCGGATTGCACAGCGCCTAGGGTTCATGCGCCTGGTCGAGGCGACCGGCGTTGCGCGCTTGTTGCCGGGTCGGTTGCAACGACTCGTCACGATGCTGCCGCCGCTGGAACGGCCTCAAGCCCAGCTTCCCGAGATTCTGCCCGCCATGGGTCGTCGCCGTGCGCGGGTTGCCCTGTTCACCGGCTGCGTAGCGGACGCGATGTTCCGCTCGACTCACTGGGCCACGGCTCGCGTGCTGCAACACAACGGTTGCGACGTGCTCGTGCCACGCGAACAGCAATGTTGCGGTGCGATCCATTTCCACGCCGGTTCGAGCGAGCCGGCACGCCGGTTGGCCGATGCCAACCTGGCAGCGTTTTCGTCGCTGGATGTCGATGCCGTCGTCGTCAACGTCGCTGGATGCGGCGCAATGCTCAAAGATTATGGCCACCACTGGCACGACGAACGCGCCGCCGAGCGTGCCAGGTTTGCTGCGGTCGTTCGCGACGTGCACGAGTTCCTCGACGAACTCGGCCCCGTGGCGCCCGAGGGCGAAATTCCGGTCGTTGCGACCTACCATGACGCCTGCCACTTGAACCATGCGCAGAAGGTGCGCGAGCCGCCACGGCGCCTGCTGGGCATGGTTCCCGGCCTCGCATTGCGCGAGCTTCCCGAGACCGACATCTGCTGCGGGGCGGCGGGGACCTACAATCTCACCGAGCCCGAAATGGCTGGCCGGCTCGCGCGGCGGAAGCTCGACAACATTCTGAAAACCGGCGCCGACGTGGTGCTAACGGCCAACGCCGGTTGCTTGTTGCAAATCATTCGCGAGGCGCGCGGGCGTGGCAAGCCGTTGCGGGTGGTCCATCCCATGGACTTGCTCGACCGCAGCTATCGGCGCATGCCGCTGTAGCGCGTCGGCAGCTTGCCTTAGGACTCAAACCGCTATCCGCTCGGTGAACCGCTCGATCTCCAACCTCGCCAACCGCTCGGACAACTCGGCTGGCGTCTGAGGCCGACGCAGGGGCTCTTTGGCTAGCATTTGGCCCACCAGGTCCGAGGTGCCACGCGACAGCCGGGGTACGATTTCGTGCAGGGGCCGCGGCCGCTGGTCGCGGTGTTGTCGCAGCAATTCGCCGACGTCCCACGCACCGAAGGGGCGATCTCCCGAGAGCATCTCGTACAGCACGATGCCCAGGCTGTAAATGTCGCTGCGAATGTCCGGCCTGAGCGCGGAAACGACCATTTCAGGGGCCATGTATTGCGGCGTGCCGATGGCCTCGGCGTCCATCGTCCAACGCGCTTCGCCCCGGCGGCGGGCAAAAGCGGTGTCGATCAGCGTCACGTGCCCTGATGTCGAAACCATCACGTTGGTCGGCTTGACGTCGCCGTGCATCCAGCCGGCTGCATCGAGCGCCGCTAATGCCTCGGCCACCTGCCGCGCGTACCATAGCGCGATCCCCTCCGATAACCGGCCACGCTGCAATCGCTCGGCAAGCGTGCGTCCGTCGAGCCAGGGCATCGCGATCCAGTACGGGGGTCGCTCGGATTGCGCATCGAGCACAGGAACCAGCGAGCGGTGCCTGACCATCCGACCAATGCGCCATTCGCGTTCGATCAGCGCACAAGCTGCCGACGGATCGATTTCGTCGCGCACCACTTTGATCGCGTACCGCCCTGGAGCCGAAGCGCCGCTGCCGGTCGGCCGGGCACGGTAGACGCGTGCCCAAGGGGTTTCGGCAACCAGCTCGGCCAGCTCCCAGCGGTCGAGCTGCGGCGGCGGTGGTCGCCGCGCCCGATGGCGGGTGATGCTCGCGGCGGTGTGGGATGTCGCTACGCTCATCGTCGTCGGCCTTCGGCGGGCAGGTGGTCTCGAACCTTAGTACCATCGTCCCGTTGGGCGGGGGGAGTTGAACGCCCGCGTCGACTGGGCGCAAACGTAATGCCGACCGCTTGCTGCGCGCGAGTGGGCATGCCTAAAATCGCCACTTCTAATCGAGGGCCGCAGCATGCGATGGTTGATTTCCTGGACCGCGGTCGCGGTGTTTGTGACGGCAGGCGCCGGTTGTAGCGATTCTGGCGGACCGACGACGCGGCGCATCGTGCTACTGACCAACGGCGATTCGCCGTACTGGGACGCATGTCGTCAGGGACTAAAGGCTGCCGAAGCCGAGCTGAAGTTAGGCGATGCCGGCCTGAAAGGTGTCATGGACGTCAACAGCCGCGCCGAGCAGGGGCAGATCGACATGCTCCGCCAATACGGAAGTCAGCCCGACGTTGTTGCCGTCGGCATCTCGGCTTACCACGCCGACAATGCCGCGGTGGCCGACGAGATGCGCAAGCTGCAGGCCAAGGGAGTGAAGGTGTTAGCGGTCGATAATGACGTCGACCGCGCGAAGTTCCGCGACGCGCGGTTCGCCTTTGTCGGCACCGATAATTTGCATGCGGGCCGCGAGCTAGGGGTCGCCATCAAGAACCTTCGCCCCGATGGCGGCGCGTTTGTGTCGTTTGTCGGCTCGCCCGGAGCGCAGAACGCGCTCGACCGTGTGCATGGCGTGGCCGCGGGGGCAGGTCCGGGGTTCAAAAAAATCGACAACATGGGAGACCAGTTCGACCCGTCGCGGGCGCGCGACAATGTTCGCAACGCCATCACAAACCATCCCGACGTCAATGTGCTCGTCGGCTTGTACTCGTACAACGGGCCCGCCATCGTCGACGTGGTGCAGCAACTCGATCGGCGTACGGATTTCACGATCGTCACGTTCGACGCCGAGCCGACCGCGATCAAGAATATGGCCGACGGCTACCTGGATTGCATGATCGTGCAGAACCCGTACATGATCGGTTACGACAGCGTTCGGCTGATGAAAGCGATGGTGCTCGACGACCAGCAAACGATTCGAGAAATGTTTCCCGATAAAGGCAAAGACCCTGATGGCGACATTTACGGCACGGGGTTGAAGATCGTCGTTCCCGACGAAGGTTCGCCGTTGAAGCGCGAGATGTTCGACGCGACGACGGAGTTCCTTACCTTGAGCCAATTCAAAGCCTGGCTGGCCAAATACAACCTTCGGGGTTCGTGATGGCATCGTCGGAGACGCGACCGCTGGCGGCATTGCTGCGCCGCGGCGAAGTGGGCTTGGCCATGGCGGTGGTCGTGGTGGCGGGGCTCACCATCGCGCTCGACCCGCTGCGGACTTACGTCGTCAATCCCGGCGACAGCTTCGTTGAAATCGTGCGCCAGACGGCGATGCTCGGCATTTTTGCGTTGGGCGCCACGGTCGTCATCATCGCCGGTGGAATCGATCTTTCTGTCGGTTCGATGATTGCCTTCAGCGGCAGCGTCTGCGCCGCACTGTTGCTATGGCTGGTGCCCGAGAAGCTGCACAACGATCAGCCGATCGGGCCGGGCGTCATTGCCTTGGCAATCGCGGGCACGCTCGTGGTCGGCTTTCTGGTGGGCAGTCTGCATGCCTGGTTGATTACGGTGGTCGGGCTGCCGCCGTTCATCGCGACGCTGGCGACGCTGGTCGGGCTGCGCAGCCTCAGTCGTGCGTTGGTCGAATCCGTGACCGCATCGGTGATCGGCGGCGCCAAGGCGCAAATCGAGATTCGCGATGCCCAGTTCAGGTACCTTGCCACCAGCGTCTGGATACCCGCCGTCGTGTTCGCGCTGTTGGCTCTGGGCACGTGGATCTTGATGACCCGCACGGTGGTCGGACGCCACCTGTACGCACTCGGTGGCAACGAGGCGGCCACTCGCCTCAGCGGTATCCGCACCGATCGTTTGAAGTGGCTGGCCTATTGCCTGGGCGCGATCTTCTCGAGCATCGCGGGAATTCTGTACGTAGGCGAGCAAAGCGTTGCCGCGCCGCAAACCCTTGGCCGAGGTTACGAGCTGAACGCGATCGCCGCGGCCGTAGTGGGCGGCGCTAGCCTGCAAGGTGGCGCCGGAACCATCCCCGGCACCGTGCTCGGCTGCCTGTTCTTGCGCGTCGTGATCGACGGCATTGCCAAAATCATCAAAACCGGCGCCGACGTGTACGAAGGTTTGATCGTCGGCATGGTGGTCGTCGTGGCCGTAGCGCTCAGCCAGGTGCGCCAGGCGCGTGGCGGCGCGGCGCGATTCTTCCCAGGTCCGCTCGGGGTGGTGACGATCGTCAATCTGACGGTCTTGGCCGGCACGGTAAGCATGCTGCTGTCCGGTCGAACCACGGCCATCACCATCGGCCTGGTCGTTCTCGTCGTCTGCTCTGCCTTGGCCACGGTCGAACGCAAACGAATGAACTAGCGCGGCTGAACTCGGCAGAATTCAGCCGCGTGCAATGTGGAAGGCTGCCCAGGCCGGCTCCGAGCCGTTTTCGCCATGTCGTCGATCATCTCGCTGCGAAACATCACGATGCGTTTTCCGGGCGTCGTTGCGCTCGATCGCGTGTCGCTCGAGATCGAAGCCGGCAGCTTGCACGCGATCTGCGGCGAGAACGGCGCCGGCAAAAGTACGCTGATGAAAATCCTCGCCGGAGTCGTGACCGGATTCGAGGGCGAGCTCGTCGTTCGGGGACAACCCCAGCGATTTGCCGGCACGCGCGATGCCGAACGCGCCGGAATCAGCATTATTCACCAGGAGTTGAACCTGGTTGAACAACTCTCGGCTGCTGCGAACGTATTCCTCGGCCGCGAGCTGCGCACTTCGCTGGGGTTGCTCGACCAAAAGGCGATGGACGCCGCCGCGAGAAAGTTGTTTGCCGAGCTCGATTGCGCGATCGACCCGCGCAGTCCGGCGGCTCGACTGCGGATCGGCGATCAACAACTCGTCGAGATCGCCAAGGCGCTGTCGATCGCCAGTGATGTGCTGATTATGGACGAGCCGACCAGCGCCTTGACCGAAACCGAAGTCGCCCGACTGTTCCGTGTGATCGAACGCCTACGCGCGCGCGGCGTCACAATCCTGTATATCTCGCACAAGATGGACGAAGTATTTGCCCTGGCCGATTCCATCACCGTGCTCCGCGATGGAAAGCTGGTCGAAACGGTCCGTCGCACGGCCA
>DASZPI010000237.1:0-2146 GCA_035550355.1 Pirellulales bacterium | reverse complement strand
CGGGTACTCCCAGAGCAGGAACTCGCCCGAGCCGACGGCGTGCGGCGTTTCGAAGATCTGCGAGTATTTGCCGTAGGGGCGATCGAAGCTCACATCGACGTCGGCAGCCAGCGCCCCCTGCGGACTGGTGTACAGCGAGTAATCGTCGGGCCAGCGATTGTAGGCCTGCCAGGTGTTGTCGCTGCATTGGAAGAGCACGTCGGCCGCGCGGTCGTCGCGCACGATGAACACGATCCAGCTTTGCCACGGGGCCTGCGTTTCGGACTCGCTGATCAGCGACAGCCGCCCCAGGTACACGCCGCTGGGCCAGTCGGCCGGAATCTTCAACTGCGTCGATGGCTCCCAGCGACACTCGCGCAACCGGCGCTCGCCGATTTCGGGGTCGGGTTGCACGCGGCCGTCGAACGGGCCCAGGCGGGTCATGTGACGCGCGCCCGCGCCGCCGTAGTAGCCCATGCGAAAGATGTCGATCTCGAATCGCCGGGCCGGATTGGTGCTGACCATGATGTCGAGCGTGTCGCCGGCGCGCACGCTCTGCCGCGAGCAGTAGCCTTCGACCGCAGGCGAACGAAACCCGCCGACCTTGTCGAGCTTGATGCGCGTCAGTTGCCAGTCCCAATCGCCCGGCTTGGCGTTTTCCTCGGCGATAAGTTTTGGCTGGCGCGGCGCCACGGCGCGCGATGCGATTGCGTCGTCGTCGGCGGCGGCGCCGGCGGCAACCACGCTCGAAACCGCGCCGGCCAAGGCGGTTTTGAGCAAATCGCGTCGCTGCGTGTCGATCGGGTCGGACATGACGGTTCTCGTGCAGGCGGGAGGGGACGGGTCCAAGGCAGGCTTACGCAGGCTGGCGAGTCGGCGCGCGGCGGCGTTTGCGCATCCGCACTTCGTTGCCGCCGGAATCGCGCTCGACCGCGTCCATCAGCGTGCGGATCAGCACCAGCCCTCGGCCACGTTCGCTGTGCAAGGTCGCCGGGTCGCCGGGATCGGGGGCGTCGCTGGGGTTGAAGCCTCGCCCGCTGTCGCGGATCACGAACTGCACGTCGTCGCGCGTCACGGCCACTTCGAAGTACAGCTTGCGGTCGCGAAACGGTGCTTGCTTCAGGCGCTCGGCCACGGGATCGCGCGCGCCGGGTTCGAGCAAGCTCGAGCGCGATTGTTCGATATCGTCGGCCGTGAGCTCGAGGTTGCCGTGATACACGGCATTCAGCAGCGCCTCTTCGAGCGCGACGCCGATCTGCACGCGTGCCGCATCATCGACGACATTCATGTTCACCAGCATCTGCTGCACGTGATCGACCAACGGCGAGATCAGCGCCGTGTCGTTGTCGAGCACGAACCCCAGCCGGCGCTGATCGAGGCTTTCCATCAGCCGGCGGTGCTGCTGGTTGCTGCGCGCGACGTTGAGCACGCCCTGGACGGTGTCCAACAGGTAGCGAGCCAGCTCGCCCTTGGGCACGTAACTGGCCGCTCCCGACAGCAGCGCTTGGACGGCGACATCCTCGCTGCCGTGGGCGGTCATCAGTATGACCGGAACCAGCGGGAAGCGATCGCGGATCGTTTCGACAAGCTGCAGGCCGTTGATGATCGGCATCTGCAAATCGGTCACCACGATCGACGGCCGCTCGGCCGCGATCATCGACAGCGCATCGCTGCCGTCGGCCGCAAACAGCACCTTGAGGTCGGCGCTTTTTTCGAGCAGCCGGCCGGCCAACAGGCGATCGACCGCCGAATCGTCGACGATCAGCACGGTATCCATACGCTGTCCCCGCTAAATCCACGGCGTGCTTGGAACCCGGTTCAAGTTACCGCTGCGGATTTCGCGGTTCAAATAGTTTGTTCCCCCACTTTAGGCGGGGGGCTAGAATCGAGATTCGCTGATTTTGATGCGAATAGGGGGGCCGATGGCGATTGCGCTGGAACAACTCGTCAAGCAGTTGACCGACTCGAGCATCATCGATCCCGGCAAGCTGGGCGAATTTATTCCGCCCAAATCGCACCCGAAAGATGCCGACGAGCTGGCGCGCGAGTTGGTGAAGCAAAATCAGCTGACGAAGTTTCAGGCGCAGCAAATCCTCGCCGGGCGCGTGAAGGCGCTGATCCTGGGCAACTACACGATCCTCGACAAGATCGGGGCCGGCGGCATGGG
>DASZPI010000236.1:0-4620 GCA_035550355.1 Pirellulales bacterium | reverse complement strand
CTGCCAGATGAGCCTGGCTGAAGTCAGCGCCGGCGACGGTAGCATTGCTCAAAAGCGCGCCCGTCAGGTCCGCGCCGGCAAAATTCCAGCCTGGCATGTTGTTGCCGCTGAGGTTGATGAGGGACAGGTTCTTGTCCGCGGACGAGAGTTGCTGTGATGTGAAGCCCAGGACACCGCTAAAGTTGGCCCTGGTCAAAGTGGCACCGGCGAAACTTGCGCCTGTGACCGTTGCGCCAGTGAATGTCGCAGCTGTTAAGTCGGAATTGCTGATATTTGCGCCGGTCAGATTCGACCCTTGAAAGCTCGTCCCTTCGAGATTCATCTGGCCGAGGTTGGTGCCAGCCATTGACGCGCTTGCGAAGACCGCACCAATGCCCGTCGCGCTAGTGAGGTCCGCTCCATTGAAATTCGATCCCGTAAAGTCGGAGTACGACAAGTTGGCTTGTGTCAAGGTCGCTTGCGAGAAATCAACGTTCTGCAAATTTACCGTTCCAAAGGTCGGCGGATCGTGTTGAGACAGATTCGCACCGCTGAGTATCGCCCCGTGCAGCGTGGCCCCCGGCAGCTTAACTCCGGTCAAATCGATGCCCGTAAGATTCGTGCCCGAAAGATTGACGCCCGTGAGGTCCTTGTGCTGGTAGCTTGCCGTCCCTTCGATCTGGTTGGGCGTGATGGAGGTGTTGCTGAAGTCAGCACCGCGGATCGTCGCACCGGCGAAGTTGGCCGTCGCCAAGGATAGCGATCCGAACCGCGCGTTCGTCAAATCTGCGTTTGAGAAATCAACACCCGTAACGGTAGCTCCGGTGAAGTCAGCGCTCGTGAGACTTTTTCCAGCCAGATTCCAACCGGTCAGATTGTCGCCGGAAAGTTGGATGCCCTGCAGGTTGCCGTTTTGATAGGAACTCGTTTGATAGAGTTGCGTCGTTGCCAGGTTCGTATTTGTCAGATTCGTGCCCTCGATCGCTACGTTTGTCAGGTTTGCGCCGGCGAGATTTGCCGACGCGAGATTGGCGAACGCCAACGATCCACCGGTGAGATCCTGACCCGAGAGGTCGACGTTCGACAGATTGACGACTCCGAGGTTCACGCCCGTGAGATCGTGGTTTTGAAAGCTTACCGTTTGCGCCAATTGCTGGCCGGTGACGTTCGAGCCTTGAAAATTGGCACCGGAAATCGTGGCATTGCCAAAGTTCGCTCCGCTGAGCGTCGCGTAATCCAGCGCGGCGCCAGTCAGGTTGGCGTTCGTGAAGTTCGCATTCGACGCGTTGGCAAAGCTGAAATCCGCGCCGGTTAGGCTGGAGCCGACAAAGCTCGCCTGCGGCACGAGCGCACCGTAGAACACCGCGCCATCCAGCCAACTGCCGTCGAAAACCGCGCCCGTCAGGTCGAACTTGCCCGCGCCGCCGTTGCCAAAATTGGCGTACTGCAAGCTATGCCCGGGCGCGTTCCAGTTCGACAGAACAATCCCGGGGCCGGGCGTAATGCCTGCGGTGCCGGGTATCGGCTGCCCGGTCCGCGAATCGTCGATCTGAGCTCGGACATCCGCGGAAATTGCCAGCAACGTGAATACGCTGAGCGTTCCGAGCGCGAGTCTACCGCTCTTTTTCAACCGCACGGTCATCGCACCAAGAGCAGCAAGCAAACCAAGTACCAACGCCGACGGCTCGGGCACTGAGGGCACGACCGCCACGTACAGGCTCCCCGCATTGCCTCCAAATACTTGCGAGATGATTGTGCGGTTACCTGTGGCGGGATCAACACGGAAGATGCTTGGCGAGTCGTTGTATCCGCCGACGATCAGGCTGCCGTCAGGCGCGAAGGCCATTGATCCGATGTTCTGGTCCGTGAACCGCGGCCCACTGCCGATCGATACTCCATTGCTAACCACTCCTGAAATGACCACATCGTGACCTGTCGCCGGATCATAACGGTCTATCGCAAATCCATTGCTATAGAACAACGAACCGGTCTGATCGATCGCCAGTGACGTCGCAGACATGCCAGACGAAGCCAAAGAAAGCCATGTTGCTACTCCTGTTGCGGGGTCAATGCTACTGAACCCATTGGAAAACCCGGTTGCGGTGTAATACGTTCCCGACGGCGCCTGCACGATGCAATTGAGTATGGAAGGAATCGCGCCAGGAGTCGTGACCGACGACAGCGTCGCCCCCGTGGACGGATCGAGTCGGGAAATGAGTATGTTGCCGCCAAAAGTCAGCATGTTCCATTCGGCTGCCAATAGTTTTCCGCCGTTGCCCATGGCCAGCGTCGCCCCAAAGCGTTGCAATGGCGCGAAGATAGTACGGTTTCCGGTCGTTGGGTCCACGCGCAAGATCGAGCCGTTCGAACTGCCGTCGGTATTTGACGCGAGGAAGATGTCGCCGGCCGCGTCAACCGTCATACCTGTGATCGACTGTCCTAGTGGAACACCGCTGCCGACCGTAGCGTTTGCCAGAATCGTGCGAACGCCTGTGTCCGGATCGATTTCGTAGAGTGTGTTCGTCCCCGTTTCGAAAGCGATGATGTCGCCGGCCTGAAGCCCCCCGGCGCGCGCCATGGGCTCGGTTGATGACAACATATGAAGGCCAACCGCAACGCAAAGCGCGATGCGCCGGGCGCACCCGGCTGCCGCAAATCTGCGACGCAGCGAACGCTGCAGGGCACCAAATGCGACCACGCCGCCTAACGCTAGCACCCACGCCGCAGGCTCTGGCACTTGGCTTGCCGGCACTGTCAGGCTGAAGATCGTGCCGGCATTATCAATTCCTCCCGCTGAAGTCGTGCCGTACAGCGTGTCACCGACCAAGGTGAGTCCGCCCGTCGGGTGCGCGCCGTCGCTATCGACAAACGAATGGTCAATGCGAAAGCCGGAACCATCAATGTTGAGCGAAAAGATGTTACCGTATTCGAACACCGGACCACCGAAGTAGCTCGTACCATAGAGCCGAGTGCCCGCCAGAGTCAGGCCGCTCAGGGGTGTAGCTCCGTCGGGCCCGTCACCGCTGAATGCGTAAAGAGTGTGCTCGTTCGAGCCATCCAGATTCATTGAGAAGATGGCGCCGTAGCCTTTGCCGCCTTGCGGATCGACGCCGTAAATCTGCGAGCCTATGATCGTGTAATCGTTGATCGCCGCGTACAGCGTCGCGCCGAGCGCCGCGATATCGGCGGCAGCGTTCTGCCCAGACGCAAACGTGTACAACGTTTGGAAATTCGAGCCATCTGCCCCCAGTGAATACGCGGCGCCTTGTCGAGAAGGTACGCTATTCACGTATGGCAGTTGCGTGCGGCCATACAAAGTGCTACCGACGACTGCCAAGAGTGAATCCGGATTTCCTAAGCCGCTGGCTGTATAGTCGTCGTTGAAATCGTGCAGATTTTGAAATTTCGATCCGTCTGCATTTAGCGAGAACACCGTTCCATAGCCGTGAGCATTCGGGACGTCGTAATACGTCGTTCCATAAACCTTCGAACCTACGGCGACAAGTCCGCTTATCGGCTGATAGCCCGGTAAAGCGCCGAACGAATAGATGGAATGGAACCGCGATCCGTCAGTGTCGATCGCGAAGATTGCTCCAAAGCTGGACGATCCACCGCTCTGCGCTGTGCCGAACAGCGTGCCACCGACGTTCAGCAGGTGACCATTCGGCGTGGCCCCATCGGCCCCCCCAGTGAAGTTGTATAACGTCTGGAAGTCGTCCGCACGCGCCGCCGCTCCGGAACCAACCAACACTGCGACGGCAGCCACCGCGGATCGTGGAATGCTAACCGCTTGAAGGAATCGCAACATGATAATGGCACCTCCATTGAATGAACTGCTCTGGAACGTCGACGATCGATCGCACGGCTGTCGAACGTGACAGCGCGCTGACCAAGGGATCGATCCGTGCCTTGACGGGCCGAACGCACCGCCGACCTGCGCAGCGCCGCGACAGAGCGCGCCTGCGCGATGATGAAAACGATGAAAAGAATCAAGCAAACTGCAAACATGAATCTGCACCGAAAAAATGAAATGCGTGGTCGCGCTCTGTGCCGACGCGGCCCTGGCGTGACCTGAACGATCGATACACGTCAGACGAGGCCTAAAGCTGCGTCCAAACGCGCAAAAAAAGAAGCGGTCATCTATGCGCAACTGCGCGCCGATGCCGCTATCGAGAATTTCCGCTGCACTAGCGAGCCCACGGACCTGTTCCGGCGGGGCGCCTCTTCCCCTGCCATTTCCGGATCATAGCGGCGGCAAATGGACGAAGTCAACTAGAATCAGGCCGCTAATAACAGAATCTAATTACCACATTGCCTCTCGGATTTCGATCGAGTGCGATCGCAGTTCCAGTCCGTGCTCAGCGCCGTGCGGCAATGTCGAAGTACGGCGCGCCCGCGACAGTAGGTCGACCGTGCTAAAATGTCGCGGTTCGCGATCCGCAAAGAGCACTCCCCTGACGATTTGCTTGCCCGTCCCATGCTAGATCGTTCCTCGATAACTGCACCGTCGGAAACGTTGGCAAGCGAAGCATCTTTACAAAGCTCGGGCCATCTCCACAAATCGCTCGGCCCCGTCAGGCTGTGGGGCTTGGGCGTTGGCTATGTGATCTCGGGCGATTACTTCGGCTGGAATTTGGGGCT
>DASZPI010000235.1:0-6779 GCA_035550355.1 Pirellulales bacterium | reverse complement strand
TGCCGGCAAAACGTTCAGGCAGCACTCCACCGGAAACTACATGACGTGATAAATGGCCCGCAGAAAACGCCAGAAAAATCGCAAGCGCAACCAGCGCCGCGGCAACCAGAAGCAGACCGAGCAGAGCGCACCGCAACCGGCCACCGTGACGAACCGCGTCGACCAAGAAGTAGCAACCCAACCCGAGGCTACCGCCGCAACCCAGCAGAACGATTGGCAGCCAGAAAGAAGCGCGTGGAGATCGTTGGACCTCTGGCAGGCCATCTTCTCCGGCTGCCTGGTCGTCTGTGCCATCGCGGCCACTTGGTACGGGCACCTGCAATGGGACGCCACCGAAAAGCAATATAGCGCGATGGAGCGGCAACTCGCCCAGATGGCCGCAGACCAGCGCCCGTGGGTCGTTATCTTGCACCCACAGCTTTCCGAGCCACCGATGGCCCGGGAAGCACTCATCGGCTGCTATTTCAAGAACTACGGACAGCGACCCAGCCTGATTTCCGGACACTCTGGAATGCTCGCTGCGTTTTCTCCAGATGGCGATTTTCCGCCCAGCGCGCTTGGAAGTGTCAGGATGCGTGGCACAGAACTGGTATACGACCTTCAGATCAACCGCGTAATCGCAGAACTCGAAAAGAGGGAAACACGAGGCAACTCCGTTATTCTCCCGCCGGGCGAATCTGCAGAATTCAGTGAGCGGATTTTGCAATCTCCCGAAGGACAGGCCATCGATGAATGGTTCCGCGAGGAATCGAACCGCGTGATTATGTTTTTCTTCATCGTGAAGTATTCGGACGTGTCCGACGCCGCTAAGGTTCGCACAACGAGGCAGTTCTTTGTTTACGACCGGCCCAGCAAACGATTCATTCCCTGCCCAAGCTATGACGCAATGGACTAGCGAAAGGCAAAGAAGCTGCGATACTTTTTGTGCAGCCGCCCGACTTTTTGTGCAGACGGGGGTTTTTGTGCAAAGCCCCCTCCGGGAGAAGGTGGCCGAAGGCCGGATGAGGGTGAGCCGGCATCGACGACGTGTACCCGCCTCTCCTTCACCCGGCGGCTGCGCCGCCACCCTCTCGCGAAGGGAGAGGGGTTAAGTCGCGACCCAACACCGCTTCGGGAGTCGTGCGCCGCGCGTAGGCGCCGAAGTCGTTGAAGAAGTGCCGCTTGATGAAGCGGTAGGCAAGGTTCTTCTCGGGAATCGCTTCGCCGGGGGCATCTTGCGAGGGGCGCGTGTGCATGGCCACCAACTCGTCCATTGCGGCGTGGCGAGCGGTGGTGTCGCGGGCGCCGTGCTTCTCGACAAGCTGCTTGAGCAGGTCGGGGCGCTCGAGCACGATGCATCCGCGAGTCGCCGAGGCTGCTAACTCGCGAAAATCGCGCAGGAAGGCCGAGTGTTGCATCGTGTCGCGCAACGGCCGCTCGTCGTGGATCGATTCGGTGGCGAACTGCACGATCGGGCACGGCTCGATATCGCCCCAGGGGCTGATGTGGTGCGTGAACCCCGTGGCCGCCGGGCAGAGCGCCTGGCCGTCACCGTCGTAATAGGCATCGACAATGCCGATCGGCTTTTTGGCGCGCATCTCGACGACGAACCGCCGGGCCTTGAGCTGCTGTTCGCGCGTCAGCGACAGTTCCGGCCGACCGTCGGGCCCCACCGGGCGGTAGACGTGGTACCAGGCGTAGAACACGCCAATGTCGATCAGCCGGTCGAGCCATGCTTCTTGCAGCAGGTCGTCGAAGTTGGTTTGGCACAGGCTGGTGCACACGCCGGTGAGCACCTTGTGCCGCAAGCAGGCGTCGAGTCCCGCCATGGTTTTGCTCAGCACGTCCAGCCGGCCACGACGTTCGTTGCTGATGATCTCGGTCCCTTCGACGCTGACCAGCGGCGTGACATTACCCAGCCGGCGCAGCTCGCGAGCCACCTCGTCGGTAATAAAGTGGCCGTTGGTGAACACCTGGAAGTAGCAGTCCGGATGATCGCCGAGGATCGTCAGCAGCTCGGGGTGCATAAACGGCTCGCCGCCGAGAATGCCGAAGAAGCTATTGCCCATCGCTTTGGCTTGGTCGATGAGTCGATTCATGGCCGCGCGGTCGATCGTCTGCTGTTTGGCCGCCACGTCGACCCAGCAGCCCTGGCAGCGCAGGTTGCAGCTATTGATGATCGAAACGTACAGGAACGGCGGAAAGAACTCGCCTTGCTTCAGGCGTCGCTTGTGTGCCTGCACACTGCGCATCCCCTTAAAGCCCATGTTCCAGGCGAGCTTCCATACCAGCCGCTTGTCGGTCTCCAGCAGCACGCGCTTGGCCATTTTCAGGTACATGGAAGCGATTATAGCAGGGCATGCCGGGGACCGCCGGGCTAAACCCGGCGGCCTGTTAGGGGTTGGGGTTGTAGGCGGTCCTATGATTTAATGAGGTGGAACGGGGGGTGCATCTGAGGATTAAGCGATCGTGTCGAATCATTTTTCAACCGTCGAAGCAGCCGTTGCTGCGTTCAAGCGTGGCGAAGCAGTGATCGTCGTCGACGACGAGGATCGCGAGAACGAAGGGGATTTTGTCTGCGCCGCCGAGCGCGTGACCCCCGAACTGGTCAACTTCATGATCAGCAACGGCAAGGGGCAAGTCTGCATGCCGGTGCTGCCCGAGGTCTGCGATCGGCTCAAGCTGGCGCCGATGGTCGAGCGCAACACGGCCCCGTTGGGCACCGCCTTCACCGTGCCGGTCGATCATCGCTCGGCCCGGACTGGCATCACCGCGCAGGAGCGCGCCCACACCATTCGCGCGATCATCGACCCGGCGAGCCTGCCGAGCGATTTTGTTCGGCCCGGGCACCTGTTTCCGTTGATCGCTAAGGAAGGGGGAGTGCTGCGCCGCGCCGGACATACCGAGGCGACCGTCGACCTGGCCCGCCTGGCCGAAATGATCCCAGCCGGCGTGCTGTGCGAAATCCTCGACGACCAGGGGAACCGAGCCGATCGCAAGGTGCTGGCTGACCTGGCCAAGCGGCATCGGCTCGAAATGATCTCGATCGAGCAGTTGATCAAGTATCGCCGGCAGCGCGAGAAGCTGGTGTATCGGCAGGTCGAGGTGCCGCTGCCGACGCGCTACGGACTATTTACCTGCATCGCTTACGGCGTGAAGTACGAGACGCAGGAGCCGGTGGTGCTGGTGATGGGCGATGTGACCACGGCGGCCGCGCCGCTGGTGCGAGTCCACTCGTCCTGCTTCACCGGCGACCTGCTGGCCTCGCTGCGCTGCGATTGCGGCGACCAGTTGCACATGGCGCTGGAGATGATCGCCGGCGAAGGGGTGGGCGTGCTGGTGTATCTGCCGCAAGAGGGACGCGGCATTGGCCTGATCGAAAAACTGCGAGCTTACAAGCTGCAGGATGAAGGCATGGACACGGTCGAGGCGAATCTGGCCTTGGGCTACAAGGCCGACATGCGCGATTACGGTATCGGCCTGCAACTACTGAAGGATGTGGGGCTGACGCGCGTGCGACTGCTCACGAACAATCCGAAGAAGATCGACGCGGTGATTTCCGGCGGTTTCGACTTGCAAATCGTCGATCAGGTGCCGATCACGCCGCCGATCAACGAGCACAACGCGCGCTACCTGGCCACGAAGCGCGAGAAGTTGGGGCACACCCTGCCCGGCGGGTTGTAATCGCGTTGCTTGACACGCGCTGCGTGGTATTCGACACTCGCGAATGTACCAACCGCTTCCGAGTGCCTTCCACTGACCGTCCTCCGCGTAAGCACGAAAGGGAATTGCCGTGGCCACTGCCGTTCTTTCGCGTCCCAAAACTCCGAAAATCCGCCAAACTAAGCTGCTGATCGACAACCAATGGGTCAATGCCGCCGAGGGAGGCACGATCGACGCGCTGAACCCCGCCACCGGCGAGGCGATCGTCAGCGTGCAAGCGGGTACCGCGGCCGACATCGATCGCGCGGCGAAGGCGGCTCGCAAAGCGCTCGACAAAGGACCGTGGGGCAAGATGGACGCCGCCGATCGTGGCCGGTTGATCTATCGCCTGGCCGATCTGATCGAAGAAAATTCCGAAGAGCTTGCCGCGCTCGAATCGTTAAACTGCGGCAAGACGATCACCGATTCGCTCGGCGATATGCGCGGGGCGTGCAACTTTTTGCGTTACTTTGCCGGCTGGACCGACAAGATCGAAGGTCGCACGCTGCCGGTGCGCGGCGAGTTCCTGTCGTATACGTTGCGCCAGCCGGTAGGCGTGGTCGGTCAGATCATTCCGTGGAACTTCCCGGTATTTATTCTCGCCGGCAAGCTCGCACAAACGCTGGCCTGCGGCAATACGGTGATCGTCAAGCCCGCCGAGCAGACGCCGCTGACGGCGCTGCGCGTTGGTGAACTGGCGATCGAAGCCGGTTTTCCTGCCGGCGTAATCAACGTCGTGAACGGCTACGGCGAGACGGCCGGCGCGGCACTCTGTGTGCATCCCGACGTCAACAAGATCGCCTTTACCGGTCACGTCGATACGGCGAAGATCATTCAAAAGGCGACCGCCGACACGATGAAGCGCACCAGCTACGAGCTGGGAGGCAAGAGCCCGAACGTGATTTTTGCCGATTGCGACCTGGACCAAGCCGTGGCCGGCGCGTTTCACGCGATTTACTTCAACGGCGGCCAATGCTGCACGGCGGGCAGCCGATTGTTCGTTGAGCAAAAAATTCACGACAAGTTCGTCGATCGGATGGCCGAGGCCGCCAAGCAGCGCAAGGTCGGCGATCAGTTGAACCCTGAAACACAGCAAGGTCCGCAAGTCTCGCAAGAACAGCTTGAAAAGATCATGAGCTACGTCGAGCTGGGAACGAAGCAAGGTGCGAAGCTTGTTACCGGCGGCAATCGTGTCGGCAACAAAGGATTCTTCGTCGAGCCGACGATTTTCGATAACGTGCGCGACGACATGGCCATTGCCCGTGACGAGATTTTTGGTCCCGTGGTGAGCGTGCTGCCGTTCACCGACACCGACGAAATGATCGAACGTGCCAACAGCACGTTCTACGGCTTGGCGGCGGGCGTGTGGACTAAGAACATCGACAAGGCCCACCTGTTTGCCAAGCACGTGAAGGCCGGCACGGTGTGGGTCAACTGCTATCACGTGATCGATGGTCCCACGACGTTCGGTGGCTTCAAAATGTCGGGCACTGGACGCGAGTTTGGCGCCGCGGCCATCGACCTATACACCGAGCAGAAGACCGTGACGATCAAGCTCGGTTGATCGCAGCGTTCGTTTGCTCGTTGAATTTCGGGACGTTAGCCCCCGGCGAATCGCCGGGGGCTAAATTATTGCGCGACCATGAACCTGCCCAGCTATGACGATGTGCTTGCCGCCGAGCCGGTGGTGCGGCGGCACTTGGCGCCCACGGCACTTTACGAATGGCCGCTGTTGAGCGCAACGCTCGGATTTCGCTACTTGCTGAAGCATGAGAACCATCAGCCCACCGGCGCGTTTAAGGTACGCGGCGGCGTCAACCTGCTCGCACGGTTGAGCGACGCGGATCGGCGGCGCGGCATTGTCGCCTGCACGACCGGCAATCACGGCCAGTCGCTGGCCTATGCCAGCCGATTGTTCGGCGTGCCGTGCGTGCTCGTCGTTCCGCGCTCGGCCAATCCCGACAAAGTGGCGGCCATGCGTGCCTTGGGCGCCGGGATCGTCGAGCACGGTAACGACTTCGATGACGCGCGAACGTTTTGCGACGATTTTGCGCGGCAGCGCTTTCTTCGTTATGTCCACTCGGCGAACGAGCCCGACTTGATTGCTGGGGTTGGCACCATGGCGCTCGAGATCTTCGAACGCTTGCCCACGCCCGACGTGGTGCTGGTGCCGATTGGCTTGGGCAGCGGTGTTTGCGGCACCTGCCTGGTTGCCTCCAGCCGCAAGACTAAGGTCATTGGCGTGCAGGCCGAAGGCGCGCCGGCCGTGGCGCGAAGCTGGCGCGAGAATCGCGTGGTCGAGATGGGGTCGCCGGCCACGTTTGCCGAAGGGGTCGCGACGCGAAAGCCCGCGGAAATGACGCTGGCCTTAATGCGCAGGTATTTGTATGACATGGTGCTCGTGTCCGACGACGAGCTGCGCGATGCCATCGGCGCGCTGCTGCGGACCACACACAACCTGGCCGAGGGCGCGGGGGCGGCAGCGACCGCGGCAGCGTTTAAGCTGCGCGAGCGGTTGCAAGGCAAAACGGTTGTGGGCATCCTGTCGGGTGGCAATCTCGATCTGCGTGAGCTGCGCACGATCGCCGATCGATTCGCATCCAACGGCTCCGCGTAGCCGCCCTCAAATCATGTGCCTTCAACTTCTATGGGCCTCCGAGTGAAAACCCTCACGACACTGACGCTGTTCCTGGCTTGCACCTCGTTTGCGATGGGGGCTGGACTGCCGCGTAGCGAACCCGAAGCCCAGGGGGTCGCATCTTCCGAAGTGCTCGAGTTCATCAAGGCGGCGGACGAAAATCTCGACTCGTTGCACAGTTTCATGCTGCTGCGGCATGGGCACGTGGTGGCCGAGGCGTGGTGGGCGCCGTACAACGCCGAGTCGCGCCACTCGTTGTATTCGCTCAGCAAGAGTTTCACGTCGACCGCGGTCGGGATTGCGATCGGCGAAGGAAAGCTGAGCGTCGACGACCTGGTGTTGACGTTCTTCCCCGGCGACGCGCCGGCCGAGCCTAGCGCCAATCTCAAGGCGATGCGTATCAGCGACCTGTTGCGAATGTCGACCGGACAGCAGACCGAGCCGAAGCGCGCTGCCGATG
>DASZPI010000234.1:0-11172 GCA_035550355.1 Pirellulales bacterium | reverse complement strand
AGCAGGCAGTCGAACGAGCGACGTCGTCGTTCGACCGCAATCTGCAACGCGTTCGCCAGTTGAAGGGGTTGCCGATCGAAACGTTGCAGTCGATCCAAGCGCTTGACCAGGCGCGCCGCGAATACTTGCGTTCGCTGGTGGACTACAACACGGCTCAATTCCGCCTGCAACGCGCGCTCGGCTGGCCGATTCAATTAGCGCCGTCAGATATCGTGCCGCCTGACAGCGCCCCGGGTACGTCGGCGGTTTCTGACGTGCGCTAAGTCGGATACGCGTTGCTGTCGCAGATGGGCTTACACGCGGACCGGGACAGGCGACGATCCGCTCGCCACCGCGTCGTCGTCGCTCATGCACAGCGTGGTCGTATCGCGGGCGACGGTTGCGCAAAGCTGATCGAGCGGCAGCGCGTTGGGATCATCCGTAAACGGACTCTCAACCGCGATCCCTGCTTGTTCGATTCCGAGCATTCCGAATGCAACGACCGCCACGGCCAGCGGCGCCGCGTAGCCCATCTTGTTAATCAGCACGAACGGCAGCGTTGCCAGGTAGATGAACAGAATTTGCTTGATCAATGCCGCGTAAACAAACGGCAGCGGCGTGCGCTGAATCCGCTCGCAACCCCCTTGATTGTCAACGATTGAATTCAGTACCTGCTCCATCGACGCGGCCTGGATGGAATCGATCGCGCCATCGAGCCGGCGCTGGTTGATCCAACGGCTGATGGCTGCCGCCGCGACGGTCGGCGGATTGTTGGCAGCCGTCATTTGATCGATCAGTCGAGCTGGAATCAGATTTTGCAGCATGCCCAGGTCGCGCTTGCCACGCAGATGCTCGCGCAGCGCAATGACATAGGCCGTGATCATTCCCGTAAGCCGGTCGGCGGGGCGAGCGTAGGTCGAGGCCAGCCGCGCCAGATTGCGCGATCCGTTGATCAACCCACCCCAACAGGTTCGAGCTTCCCAATAGCGAGCGGCCGACGAATTCGTCCGAAACACAATCAGCATGCTCAGCGCCACGCCCGAAACCGTATGACCGAGCTGATCGAGTGCCGGCAACGGGTGCCCGTACGCGTCGAACACATAATCATCGAGTGCGCACAGCACCAGCGTAAAGCCGGTTAGCAGTCCGACCAGCCCGAGCACGTGCGGCAACACGGTGCCGCGCACCGAGAAGACCGTCCGCCACCAGCTTTCGCGATCGTAGTGGATCATCGCAGTCTTACGGAGTTACGCCTGCCAGGAGAGCGAACTATTGCGTGCGGCGCGTGTTCGCCGGCAATTGCAGCCATTCGTTGCCCCAATCCTTGTACAGCGCATTCTGGAACGCTTCCCATTCGGCGCGTGGACGAGTTGCCGGAAACGGCTCGGGGGCGATCGGCCGCGGCGAGGCCCAGATCACGTCGAATTCCAGATCGTCCGCCACTCGGCCAATGATCGCCATGCGACGCGCATGCCGGTTCGACGGGTCGATTTCGACCATCCCCTCGGGGGCGTGAAAGCGTTGCTCGACAAACTTGCGACGGACGTCAGCCGGACGCTCGGTTCCCGCCGCCTCGACGGCCAACGCCCACATGTGCATGCCGGCGTACCCGGCCGCCATCGGATCGTTCACCACGCGACTAGCGCCGTAGCGGTCAGCAAATCGCTGCAAAAACGCCTGGTTCTCGGCCCAGGGGACGTGCCGCACATAGCTCCACGCTGCATAGGTGCCGATGATCTCGTCGGCGTTCACAAGGCGCAGCTCTTCCTCGGTCACCTGCAGCGACAAGATCGGAACGCGCTCGACCGACACGCCGGCTTCGGCAAGCGCGTGGAACATGCCGATGTTGCCGTTGCCGCTGATGGAGTTGATGATCATGTCGGCGCCCGACGGAATGACCTTGGCCGCGATCGTATCGAACTTGACGCCGCCGGGTGGCAGATAATCCTCGCCTACCACCATGGCGCCCAGTGCCTTCAGCTCGTCGCGAATTACCTGGTGGATGGTGCGGGAATACACCGTGTCGACGCCGACCAAGAAGAACTTGCGCTTCTGTAGAAAGGCGAAGGCCCATTTGACCGCCGGTATGGCCTGCTGGTTTGGCGCGCCGCCCATGTAGATGACGTACGGCGAATCCTCGAGCCCCTCGTAGGTGCACGGGTAGATCAAAAGATTGTCGTGGCGGCGGCAAACCGGCTCGATCTCTTTACGGCACGGCGATCGCCAGCTTCCGAACAGCGCCGCGACGTGCTCTTGCGCGATGAGTTGCTCGGCTTGCTCGGCAAACACGTGGTCGTTGCTGCGTCCATCGCGCACGATCGCCTGCACTTTGCGTCCGCCCAGTAAGCCTCCGCGCGCGTTGATCTCGTCGACCGCCATCATGAAGGCGTCGATCATCGTGCGTTCGCTGGTGGCCATGTAACCGGATAGCGAATGCAGGATGCCGACCTTGATGGGTGGTTTTTCGTCGCTTTGAGCGGCGATCGGCTGTGGAGTGATCGCCGCCGCTGCCTGCTGAAGATGATGCCGATCGGCATCCGTCGGCTGCTGCCGATCGACGTTCGCAAGGCGGTTCGAATCGTTATTGTGAGCTACAACCCCGTGCAGCCGCTCGAAGGTGACCCACGCCCCGATGATTGCGGCCAACCCGATCGTCACCACGCCAGCAATCGCCCCGAGCCACCATCGTCGCCGCGAGTGCGTCCTGGCTTCGGAACGGCCAATGCCCGCAACCGCAAAAGTCCCGCCGGCAGGCAGAAGTTCGAGCGCTCGCAAATCGGCGACCACTTCGCGTGCGGTCGCGGGCCGATCCGCTGGCACTTTATTGAGTAGTCGATCGATCAATCGGGCGACCGGCACTGGAATATGCGGCGCCTGTTGGCGAATTGGCGAGTGCGGATGCTCGACCACCGCGCGCATCGCTTGGAACGCGTTGGATTTTGCGAACGGCGATCGGCCGGTGAGCATGGCGTACAGCGTGCAGCCGAGCGAGAACAAATCGCTTCGACCATCGACGGTTTCACCTGCGGCCTGTTCGGGACTCATGTAGCCCGGCGTGCCGACCGCGGATCCCTCGATCGTCATCTGCGTTTGAGCCGCAGCACGGCGGGCGATGCCGAAGTCGAGCAACTTTACATCTTGCGCGCCTTCTTGGCCGCTGTGTTCGAGCCAGATGTTTGCCGGTTTGATATCGCGGTGGACGAGTCCGTGTGTGTGGGCAACGTCGAGCCCTTCGGCAACCTCGCGCGCGATGCGTAACGCGTCGCCCAGCGGCAGCGATCCATTGTTATCGAGCAGCGTCTCGAGCGATTGGCCAAGCAGCAACTCCATCACCAAGTATGGGCACCCAGCCGTTTCGCCGATCTGGTAGATCCGCACGATGCGATTGCTGTTCAGCGAGGCGACGATCCGCGCCTCTTGCAAGAACCGTTGGCGGGCCGTGTCGTCGGCATCGAAAATGCGCAATACTTTGATTGCGACCCGACGCTTCAGCACCGAATCTTCGGCCTCGAACACGGTGCCCATGCCCCCTTGGCCGATGAGCCGCAGCACGCGATACGTGCCAAGCCGGCCAATTTCGTCGGGTGCTTCGGCTGGGGCGAGAAACCGGCGCGCCGCATCCCCCGTCGTCGGCCGCGGACCATCGGCCGGGCCGCCCTGTGTCGCGCCCGGCTTCACCGCCTTAAGCCCAACGACCGACTCGCTAATGCCTTTATATCCCGAGGCGATCAACAGGCGCTGACATTGCTCGCAGTCGGCAACGTGACGCAACGACTGCACCGCCTCGGCCGGCGTGGCGCGATCGCCCACCAGCGCGGCCACGGCCGCAGGCGTCAGGCAGTCGGTCGCGGTTTCTTGAAGTTGGTCGACAGTCATCGTGGTCGGTGCTTCGCCTCATGCTCGAGTCGTAAACATCGGGAGGCTAAAAGTGCGTGTCCAAGGGCGCTGAGCATCGATTCGTCGGCACGAGAAACTTCGCCCGTGGCGAATGTCGTAGCGGAACAAAGCGGTCTTGTGCGGCGTCGTAGGCCGCTACTTCGCCGCGCTCGAAGTGATAGACCCAGGCGTGCAAACGCAAACGACCTTCGGCCGCGGCATCGCGCACTACGGGATAGGTCTTCAGATGCTCGATCTGCAACAGCACATTCTGCTCGATGACCGCTTCGAGCAGTGCGGCAGGCGATCCCGCGGACACGCGCGCCCGGGCCGCGGCAACGCATGGCTCGGCGATTTTCAGCCATTGTGCCACGGCTGGCAGCGCAGTGTTCGGCTGTTCGGCGATCAGCCCTTGCATGGCCCCGCAGAGCGAATGGCCGCAGAGGATCACGTCGCGCACGTGCAAGTGGCTGATTGCATATTCGATGGACGCCGATTCTCCGCCGACGGGCGTGCCCAGTGGCGGCACTAGGTTGCCGGCATTGCGCAGCACGAACAACTCGCCCGGCTCGGTTTGGGTCAATAGGTTGGGGTTAATGCGTGAGTCGGCGCACGTGATGAACAGCGCCAGCGGACGCTGACCCCCGCGCAGCTGCTCAAACAGGCCGCGCTTGGCGCCAAACACCTGATGCTGAAAACGAAAAACACCTTGAATGATGCGTGTCATACAGTGCGGACGTGGCGAGATTAGAACTTTGCCCGGTCGCTCAACAAGCCGTTGAAATTTAGCTTTTCGCAACCGCCTGAGCGGAATGAGCAGTGAGTTCGAGCCGCCGACCGCGAGAGAATAGTGTGAGCGGCGACGAACGCGAGCGAGATGACGGTTTATTCGGCACAACCGGAACACGCAGCCGGTGCGGCCGAGCGCGAATTCAACCGTACCACCTGTCGGTTATTGGCTTGACGAGCAAACCGTGGGCGAGGTTGAATGGCGAGGCCCGCGTCGTCTCACCACTGGATTTTCGATGCACCCCCGATCCTACGCGTTCGCACTTGTCATTTTGTGGGCATCGATCGGCGCCGCGACCTTGGCTGCCGATCTCGCTCCGCCTGAGGGCTTCCAGGCGATCTTCAACGGCCGCGACCTATCGCAGTGGGAAGGGAGCGCCGAGTATTGGAGCGTGCGCGATGGTTGCCTAACCGGCGTGACCGACGGCTCGCTCAAGTACAACCGATTTATCGTCTGGCGCGGCGGCACGCTGCGTAACTTCGAGCTCCGCGTGAAGGTAAACGTCACGCCTGGCGGCAACAGCGGATTGAACTATCGGAGCACGCCGCACCCCGAGTTGGGCGATGGGGTCGTGACGGGTTACCAATGCGATGTTGTGGCCGACCGCCCCGACTACAACGGCATGCTGTACGAAGAGCGCGGTCGGCGCATCCTAGCCCACACCGGCGAGCAAGTGATTATTGATGCCTCGGGCCAACCGTGGGTTGTCGATCACCTAGCGGTCAAAGAGTTCAAGCCCGGCCAATGGCACGAATATCGGGTGCTCGTGCGCGGAAATCACCACCAGCATTGGATCGACGACCACCCCACGGTCGACGTAATCGACCTCGACGAACAACATCGGGCGCTGGAAGGAATTCTCGGCGTGCAAGTCCACGTCGGTCCTGCAATGACGATTCAGTATCGAGATTTCTACCTCAAACAACTGCCTGATGACCTAACAATCATTCAGGCCGACGCTGCAAAAATTCCCGTCTCCGCTGTCAAAGTGGTTCCGCAGGGGCAAGGCAAGAAGAAGCCTTAATCTGCAGTGAATTGTCGGAGCGGGCAGACCGCATTTAGCTTCGGCACGCTCGATCGCGCGGCGGCACCGGCAGAAGTTCGGCTCGATAAAATGGTGTGCCCGATCGCACGGTTGCGCGCACCCGCACATGCTGCCTTGAACATTGGGCTCACTGGTTGCATCCATTGCGATCGAGTGAATGTATGGCGTGCGTCTAGAGTTTGCACGATACACCAGCAGACCACGTCGATTGGCCCTGAATTTGCCTTTCGATGATTCGGAAAACGACGGCCATGACCGCTGCTGGGATAAAAAAACGCGCTGTGGCGCAATGAACCTCGCGGCGCGAATTGGATTCTTCAACAAATTTGAATGCTTTTCGGTCGCACATTGTCGCAGCGTTGCAATCGACCGCCGAAATAGCCGATGATCTGAGTTCATGAGCGTCCGAAATCTCGACAAAATCTTCCGACCGCAGCGCATTGCCGTGATCGGCGCAAGCGATGCGCGGGGCAAAGTCGGCCATACGGTGCTCCGCAACCTGGTGGGACGAGGTTTCGAGGGCGCGGTTTATCCGGTCAATCCGAAGCGCGAGGCGGTCCAAGGTATTCAAGCTTACGCAAATGTCGGCCACCTTCCGCATCCGGCGGACCTGGCGATCATTTGCACGCCGGCCACCTCGGTGGCTGAAATCGTACGTCAATGCGGACGCGCCGGCGTGCTGGGCGTGGTCATCCTGTCTGCCGGCTTTCGCGAAGTTGGGCCCGCGGGTGCGGCGCTCGAGCAAGCGGTCCAGACCGCCGCACGCGAATCGCCCGGCTTGCGCATCCTGGGGCCGAATTGCCTCGGCTTCATCATGCCGAGCCTCGGGCTCAATGCGAGCTTCGCCGCAGCCATGCCCCAACCGGGTCGCATTGCGTTTCTATCGCAATCGGGCGCCTTATGCACCAGTGTGCTCGATTGGGCAATCGAACAGGAGATTGGCTTTTCATGCTTCGTCTCCGTTGGTAACACGATCGATGTGACCGTCAGCGACCTGATCGACTACTTCGGGGCCGACCAACATACCGAGTCGATGATCCTCTATCTGGAATCGCTGTCGTCGGCGCGGCAGTTCATGTCGGCGGCGCGCGCTTTTGCCCGCGACAAGCCGTTGGTGGTCTACAAAGCCGGACGATTTGCCGATTCGGCAAAGGCAGCCGCCTCGCACACCGGCGCCATGGCCGGCGTCGATGCCGTTTACGAAGCCGCCTTTGAGCGCGCGGGCGCGGTGCGTGTTTTAGAAATCGATGACGTTTTCGATTGTGCTCAGTTATTAGCGCACAGTCGGCTGCCGCGCGGTCCCAGACTAGCCATCGTCACGAACGCTGGTGGACCAGGGGTGATGGCCACCGATAGTCTGTTGGCGCGCCGCGGCCAGCTTGCCGCGCTCTCAAGTGCAACTGTCGCCCGGCTCAACGACATGCTGCCGTCGTGCTGGTCGCACGGCAACCCGATCGATGTGCTCGGGGATGCTGATCCGCCACGCTTTGCTCAAGCGCTGAGTGCCGCGATCGACGATCCATCGGTCGATGCCGCGTTGGCGATTCTCACACCGCAGGCGATGACCGATCCAACCGCGACCGCCGAGGCTGTGGGTGAGATTGCCAAGAACGCCCCGAAGCCTGTGCTGGCCGCTTGGATGGGCGGACTCTCGATTCGCGACGGTGGTATGCGGCTGTCCCGCGCCAATGTGCCGAATTACGAAACTCCCGATCATGCCGTCCGCGCGTTCATGCACCTCGTGAGCTACGCCAAGAACCTGCAACTGCTGTACGAAACGCCGCACGAAGAGACCGCGGTCGTCGACGGAAAACATCAGCAGCTCGATGCTTTGTTCGAGGCCTACCGTTGTCGCGGCCAGGCAATTCTTTCGGAGGTTGACTCCAAGGCTGTGCTCGACGGTTATGGCATTGCGACCGTCCCGACGCGGATCGCTCGCAGTGCAGACGAGGCGGTCCAGGCCGCCGAGGCCCTCGGCTACCCGGTCGCTGTGAAGATTCTTTCCCCGGAGATCACGCACAAGACCGACGTCGGCGGTGTCGCGCTGAACCTTGCGAATGTCGCCGGAGTACGCATCGCGTTCGACGAAGTTGTGGCCGCCGCGCGCCGTGCCCGTCCAGAGGCGATGATCGACGGCGTGACAGTCGAGCCGATGGTGGCTGTGGCCGGCGGCTTTGAAATGATCGTAGGCGTCAAACGCGATCCTGTATTTGGCCCGGTTGTGCTGGTTGGCAGCGGCGGCGTAACGGCCGAAGTGTTCCAGGACCGGGCGTTGGGCTTGCCGCCGCTGAATGATCGACTGGCGCGCCACATGCTCGAGTCGTTGCGAAGCTGGCCGATATTACAGGGGTTTCGCGGTCGGCCAGGGATTAACGTCGACCGTATGGTCGACGCGCTCATTCGCTTCTCGCATTTGGTGGCCGACCGTGCCGAGATCCTGGAAATCGACATCAACCCGCTGCTGGTAACGCGCGACGGTGTGCTGGCGCTTGATGCGCGGGTGGTTCTCGATCTAAATTCGATCGGCAAACCGACGTCGCCGTTCGCCCACTTGGCAATTCGTCCTTATCCCGAGGAGTTTGTGCGTGCGGGAACGCTGGTCGACGGCATGCCGGTCGTGTTGCGACCCATCAAGCCCGACGATGAGCCGATGTGGATTCGCTTGCTTGAAAGCTGCTCGATGGAAAGCTTGCGAGCCCGTTTTCGAGGACTTTTGGCACCTTGCCATGAGACTGCGACTCGCTTCTGTTTTCCGGACTACGATCGCGAGATGACCATGGTGGCCGAGGCAACGCCGCCGGAAGGGCCCAAAGCATTCTTGGGGTTGGCACAGCTGGCCGGCGATCCGGACCATCGCGAAGCCGAGTTCGCCGTGATGGTCAGCGACGCGTGGCAAGGCCGGGGGCTCGGCACGCTGCTGACGACGACCTGCATCGACGTGGCGCGGCGATGGGGCATCGAGCGCATCGTAGCCGAGACCGAGCCGAGCAACCGGCGGATGCTCGCGATCTTCCGAAAGCAGGATTTCTCTGTCCGATCAACGGGCGACGTGATCGTGGTCCAAAGAGAACTGACGTGAGCACCCCTCTGCTTCAAATGCTGCATCGCTTGCCGTTCACTGCGGCGCTCGGCGCACCGCTGCTCGAGCAGGTTGCGCAGTTGGCGGAAATCAAGCGTTTTGCGCCGAACGAGATCGTTTTTCGCGAAGGCGACGATTGCCATACGCTTTTTGTCGTAGCCGGCGGACGGGTGACCTTGCAGATGCACGTGCCTGGTCGCGGCCAGGTGCCGATCCTCTCGCTCGGCGCAGGCGAAGTGTTGGCGTGGTCGGCGGTACTTGGGGACGGACGGATGACCGCAACGGCGCGCGCCGTCGATGAGCTCGAGCTGATCGCGGTCGCTTCGAAACCATTGCTCGCCATGTGCGATGCCCATCCACCGTTCGGATACGCCTTGATGCATGGCCTGGCCCTGGCGATTTCGCAACGGCTCGTGGCAACTCGGCTGCAAATGTTGGACGTCTTCGGCAAGTAGGAACGATGCCCGATTCAAATCCATCCGCCGTGATTCAGTATTTGAATAAAGGCGATTTTCAATGCTTGTTCGACGTCTTGCACGAGCGCGGATACCGCGTGGTCGGACCACGCATTGACCAGCAAGCGATCGTCTACGACGAGATTCGGCGCGTCGAAGATCTGCCACGCGGTTGGACCGACGAACAGGTGCCAGGAGAATATCGGCTGCGCCGACGTGCGGACGACGCTTGGTTTGGCTTTGCCGTCGGCCCCCACTCGTGGAAACGATTCTTGTTTCCGCCCGAGGCAGTTGTGGCACGTGCCCAAGCAATCGCCGGGAATTGGGAGTTTAGCGACGTGCCCGATTCCGCTGCTCCCTTCGCGTTCTTGGGAGTACGCGCCTGTGAACTGGCGGCCCTGGCTGTGCAGGACCGAGTGTTTCTCGAGGGCGCGTATGTCGATCCGATTTATCGCGCTCGCCGGCAGGCCGCCTTGATCGTCGCCGTCAACTGCACCACCGCGGCCAGCACGTGTTTCTGCACGTCGATGAATACGGGCCCCGAATGTCAGGCCGGATTCGATTTGGCGTTAACAGAACTGCACGACGGCTTTGAAATCGTCGTTGGCTCGGAGATTGGCCGGGCGATCGCAGCCCGGTTGCCGCTTTGCGAGGCGACGAGTGCGAACCTTCAGCAAGCAAGCCGGAATCGGCGCAATGCGCGCGATCAAATTACCAAGCGGCTCGATACCGACGGGATCCGGGAGCTGCTGCTTGCGAATCTCGACCATCCGCGCTGGAGCGACGTTGCTGAGCGCTGCCTGTCGTGCACCAACTGCACAATGGTCTGCCCGACCTGCTTTTGTGCTTCGGTCGACGAAGTGTCTGATCTGGATACCTCGCAGGTCGATCGCACACGTCGATGGGATTCATGCTTCAATTTTGAGTTCAGCCATTTAGTCGATGGACCGATTCGGAACACCATCCGCGCTCGCTATCGACAATGGCTGACGCATAAGCTTGCCTCGTGGATCGACCAGTTCGGCACCTCAGGTTGCGTGGGTTGCGGCCGGTGCATTACGTGGTGTCCGGTCGGCATCGATCTGACTGAGGAAGTGGCCGCCATCCGTGCGAGGCCGTCGTGAACCATCAGATTGCCGGCAACCCATGGCTGCCTCGGCGGGCCGTCATCCAGACAATCCGGCCCGAGATCGATCGCGTTGCCACGTACGAACTGCAGTTGATCGACGGCGGCGCCGAGACTTTCCGGTTCGCTCCGGGACAATTCAATATGTTGTACGTTCCCGGCGCCGGTGAGATAGCCATCAGCATCAGCGACGGCTGCCGAGGGACGCTGCATCACACCATCCGCACCGTCGGCAGGGTCACCGAGGCGTTCGCGCGACTCGAGCCCGGAACGACCGTCGGTCTGCGCGGTCCCTACGGATCGGCCTGGCCGATCGAGGACTGTCGCGGGCAAGACGTGCTAATCGTCGCTGGAGGCATCGGCCTGGCGCCGTTGCGGCCATTCATTCAGGCGATTTTCGAGCGGCGTGCTGAATTCGGACGCGTGATGCTGCTATACGGTTCGCGCGATCCCGATACACTGTTGTTTGTGGATCAGTACGCGGGCTGGAATGCGGCAGAAATCGAGACCTACACGACCGTCGATCGTGCCGGCATGCACTGGGCAGGCAATGTCGGCGTCGTGCCGTCGCTGATCGATCGGCTCGCGCATCTCCATCCACAACGAACGCGCGTGGTCATGTGCGGCCCCGAGGTCATGATGCGTTACTCAGTCCGCAGTGCGCTGCAGCGCGGCATCACGCGCGAGCATCTGTGGTTATCGCTCGAGCGGAACATGCAATGCGCCGTCGGTCTGTGTGGACATTGCCAGTTCGCCGGCAACTTCGCCTGCAAGGACGGATCGGTGCTCCGTTACGACAAAGTGCGCGACATGATGGCGCTG
>DASZPI010000233.1:0-9296 GCA_035550355.1 Pirellulales bacterium | reverse complement strand
CTTCTTATCGAGGCCGATAAACGTGTCTTTCATCACGTGCAGGTTGTATTCGCCGCCGACCGTGATGTTCAGGCTGCCGCCATCTTTATTCTTGTCGCTGGGTACGCCGATGCTCTCGTTGCGGCTGCCGCCGATCGTTTCGAACAGGCTTCCCTTGGTGCGCACGTCCATGCGGCCTTGCGAGTGCAGGAAGACCTGTTCTTTGCCTTGCTTGTCTTCGAACCGCAGCTCGTTGAACCCCTTGCTGCCGGGGGAGGTGTCGCTTTTAACGTACGACATCGTTTTGAACTTCGGCAGTTCGTAGGCCGGCATGTTGCCGGCGTTGTACAGGCTGCCGACGATCACGGGCCGATCGACGTCGCCGTCGATGAAATCGACCAGCACCTCGTGCCCGACGCGCGGAATGTTCATCGAGCCCCATTGCTTGCCGGCCCAGTAGTGGGCCACGCGCACCCAGCAGGTGCTCTTCTCGTCCTTCTGTCCCTCGCGATCCCAAAAGAACTGCACGCGCACGCGGCCGTACTTGTCGGGCCAGATCTCTTCGCCCGGCGGACCGGTGACCACGGCGGTCTGCACGCCGTGCACGCGCGGCTTGGGCGTGGTGCGGTGCGGACGGAAGGTGTACGTGTCGGGAATGCAGGTGAACGCGTTGTGATACACGGCGCTCGAGGTCGACTCGCCGGTCTCGTAATCGGCGCCGACGTGGGCACTGTGCGACACGCCCGTGATCACGTAGCCTTTGCCCTTGTCGCTGGCGATGATGTGCTGCTTGACCTTGAACTTTTCGCCCGGGTTCAGCCAGCGCGAGTAGCTGCTCGACTCGATCACGTCGTAGGCGGCCTCGTGCGCTTCCATGCGCATTTTGCTCAACGACTGGCCGTCGTCGCGCTGCCGAAACGTGCCGGGATACTCGTACACTTCGTACGGCTCGTCGCCGTTGGTCGAAACGACGGTGTTCGTCTTGCTCATCAGATCGACCGTGGGCGTTTCGAAGTTGTAGTCGGTGTGGGTGTACACGCCCGGCCGCAACTCGACGCGCCGCTGCCAGCTTGCCAGTTGCAGCTCGTTCTGCGGCGTGAGCCCCGTGACGTTGTACTCCAGTTCGTTGTGCTTGCCGTCGCGATGCGCGGACTTCTGGTCGGCCAGCACCAGCGTGTGCTTGCCGTTTTCGTGGCGGAAATAGTAGAAGATGCCTTCCTCTTCCATTAGCCGCGAAACGAACGCGAAGTCGGTCTCGTTGTACTGCACGCAGTACTCACGCTGCGGATGGTTGCCCTTGATGTCGCTCTTGGTGAAATCGGTGAACTGCAAGTCGGTGAAGATTTGCTCGACGATCTGGGGCACCGACTTGTTCTGAAAAATGCGGCAATCGCTGGTCCGCGTCAGGAACCACAGCCAGGGGACCACTTCCAGGTTGTAGGTCCGCAGCCGGGCGTCACGCGCACCGCTGGAAAGGCGGCTGACAAAGCCATTGAAGTAGCGCGGCTCGCCGGTCGTGTCCTGCACGCTGAACGTGACATTCTTGCCCACGATGTCTTTGCCGTTGATCGTTGCCTCGGGCGAGCGCACGGTCAGCCGGTACGAGAACAACTGCGAGATTGCCTCGTGCCCTTGGAACGACTCGAGCAGCAGGGTGTCCTTGCCCAGGGGCGTTTCCAGTACCAGCGGGCGATTGTCTTGCGTGAAGGCGGTGCTCACGGCGGACTCCGTAGCGCGGCTCAAGACGCGCTCTTGCAGGGATGCTTCGTTCCGGTGGGTTCAGCAACAGGCCCGCGGCGCATTTCGCGCCAGCGACCTGCGATACGGCTACAGTCGATTCTCGGCGTTCGCGGCAAAAGGTTGCCTGAAAAAAATCGGCTTTCCGCCTCAGGCAGTCGGTTTTACGGTCGGCAGGCTGGCGAGTTGCCGAAATCCGGGGGCGCGGACCTCGAAAAGTGGGGTGCCGGGGCGGCGAATGGCCAGTTCCACCGCGGCGGCAGCCCGCTGGCGTTGCCGACCGACGGCCAGTGCATGAGCAAGCCCCTCGACGCTGATCGGCTTGCCGAGCAAATGCCGCACGCCAGGCGCGAACCGCGACGAATGCTCGCTCCACCAGCGGGCAACCTTTGCCTGGTCGGGCCAGGGCAGCGACTCGTCGGGGTCGGGTTCGACCGCATCGTCGGCGGGGCTTTCGGTCGGTCCAGCCTCAAATCCTGCCGGCTTGGCCGCTTCGAGGCGGTCGTATTGCAGGTGCAGGCCCGTGATCGCGCAGAACGCCTCGCCCGCCACACGCGCCAAGGCCGGCTGCTTCATCACCTCGATCAACCGGGGCACTGCCGCGGGATCGCCGAGGTACCCGAAGCCGATGATCGCCAGGCGTTGCAGCTCGGGCTTCTCGAAGCACGCGGCCAGCCATTTTCCGCCGCCGGCCACATCGACCCTGCGCATGAGCACCTGCAGCGCGTCGTCGCGCCAGCGCGGCACGTCGAGCACCGTGTCTTGCAGCGTCCGCATCACGTCGCGATCGGGCGGGGCCAGCAAGCCCAGCGTCCATGCCGCGGCAAATCGGCACGCCACGTCGCTGCTCTTGAGTGCCGCGCGCGCCTCGGGCAGATGCTTCAGAGCGCCGAGCTTGCCGACGGCGCGCAGCGCCACCGAGCGCAGCGCCGGCTCCGGCTGTTTGAGCGCTGCCTCGAGCGCCGCGCCGGGATGCTGCCGATGGGCCACCGCGCCGGCCAGCGCGATCGGACGAACCGCAGCGTGCGACGATGCGAGCAGCGGCTGCAAGCGCGCCATGGCCGTCTTCGTCGGCAGCCAACCGAGGGCTGCAACAACCGCTCGACCCAGCGGCGGCGCCGCGACGGCGGTCTCGACGACCTGGTCGAGCTTCGCGGCGTCCCCGCTTGCGAGCGCCACCGCGGCACAGGCAAAGACTTCGCCCGGTTGGCCTTTCTCCAGCTCGCTGGCCAGCGCCGACCAACCGTCGGCGCCCGCCACGCGCAAGCCTTCGAGATGCGCATCGAGTCGTCCGTCGAGCCGCGCAAGGTCTTCGAGCGCGTAATGCGGCGCGACCGCGGCGGCATCGCGCAGCAGCCACAAGAATGCGGCCTCCTCGGCATGCTGCGCGACGATGTTGGCAATCGACTCGGTCAACGACAGGCGTCTCGGTGGAAACTATTCGCGCGGTCCATGAATCATTTCGTACGACACTTTATCGAGCGCGCGCTGCTCTTTGCCGCGGTCCGTGTCGACTTGCTGCTGGACCTCGAAAATCTTCGTCTGCTCGTCGCTCATCGTCTTCCACTGGTCCTGCTGGCTGTTCTTATTGTCCGCTTCCATCTGCTGCTGCATCGGGTCGGGCGGCGGCGGAGGACTGAACAGCGACATGAACATCGAGGCGATATTCGGCATCGGCACCCCTTCGTTCGGCGGCGGCGAACCGTGGTTCGACGTGCACACATCGATGTGCCGGTCGACGTTCATCCCTTCGAACATCACGTCCATCGACCAGCTCGTGAAGTACGTTTTGCCGCTGATCATGTGCGTGATGACTCCCGCGCCCTGGCCCCAGGTGGCCGGCTCGTCGCCCAACGGCATGGTCATGTAGAACGACAGGTCGCGCATCATCACTTCCAGCCCCATGATCATCACCGCCTTGGTGCCATTGAGCATGTCGCGCGAGAACGAAGTATCGGGATACGGCACGGGAATGGGTCCGGCCGGCGGCGGTGGCGGCGTGAGGCACACGTCCGGAAATCCACAAATCACTTTGCCGTCGCCCGCCTTGCAGGCGATTTCGTTGCCGTTGGCGAAAACGTTGCAGCCCATGTCACGCGCTCCTTTCGATTGCTTGCGACGTGTGCCGGCGCAGCACGGCCGCGGCACGGTCGCCGCCGGCCGAGCTGGTCAAACATAATAACCGGTCGCCCGGGGCGTAGCCTTTCCGCAGCGCGTCGTCGGCCACGACCAACTGGGCAATGCCGGCGGCGGCCCCCGAATCGCCGATCGAATCGGCCCAGGTCCACACCGGCTGGTCGGTCGCGCGCCGCACGCGCATCAAGCGACTGGTCACGAGCGGCAACTCCTTGAAGCCATACAGCTCGCCGGTCACGTCCGACAAGCGGCCGTCCACCTCGTGCAACGCCAACCGTGCTTCGTCGAGGGCCGATTTCGCGGCGCCGGCAAGCCCCAGGCCTAGCAGCGGCTCGCCGGACAAGATGTGTGCCTGCTCCTTCGCGGAGCCCAGTCCGGCGATGGTGGTCACGGTTGTCGGCGTCGGCGATCGCTGCACGAGAACGGCGGCGGCCGCTTCGCCCGGTATCACGCCATCGCGCTGGGTCGACGTCTTCAATCGATGATGCTTCGCCAGCCAGGCGAGCGTGTCGGCAGGCAGCAGCGAATCGACGCCGGCGACAATCACTCCCGGCGCCGCGCCGCTATTCAACAGCTCGTGGGCCACGCGCAGGCCTTCGAATCCGGCCACGTGCCCCCGCGGCAGCGTGCGCGAATACTGGGCGTGAAACTTCACCATCAACGCCTGCTGGACCTCGGCAATGATCGTCGATCCCAGCGCCGCGCTCGCTCCGGGCCGATCGGCCTCGGCCAGCCCCACGACGAGCGGCACGTGTTCCCAACGCGCCTGCGACGGCGCATCGTTGAACAGGTCGGCAAGCGCGGCGGTCAGCATTGCCGTCACTGGTCGTGGGCCTCGTTCGGGACTGCCGGGCAGCCGTGCTCCGATGATCGGCTCACGCTGGGCGTCGGCGAAGGCCAGCTCGCCGAATGCCGAAATTTTTGCGCGGTACGCCGCGCACGCCGCTGCGGCGCTCAGGCCGATCGGGCACGTCATTCCGGTAGCTGCGATGAACATGCGGCGTCAGCTCCCGGCCACCTGTGCTTGCGGTGTTGCCGACGCGCTGGCGGCGACCGCGCGTCCGACGTCCATCTGCACGACCTCGGCCACGCCGCGCCGCAGCGCAAGCGACGTTCGCCAGGTGATCATGAATCGCTGCTTGTCGGGCTCGATCAACAGCGTGTCGGCGACCATCGGCTGTTCTTTGATCTCGCCGGTTCGCAGGTAGAACGTTGCCGGCATGCCCAGCCGCTTCGGCAGTCGGAATGCAGTTTGCCCTTGCGGCGTGAGGTTGGTCAGCGTCACTTCCTCGCCGCCGGCGAGATAGTCGATCTGCTGATCGTCGGGTGCGGCTTGAAAGTAGCGATCGCTGAAGTCATCGGGCAGGAACGGCAACTTCTCGTCCAGCCAACGCTTGTCGTAGGTGCCGGCATGCTCGATGCGTCCTTGCCACGAGCGACCGACGGCACCCAGCGCCATCGGCCGGTAGCTGCCGTTGGCGCTGGTGATCGGCGCGCTGGTCTCTTCGGTATTGGGCAACGGTTTACCTTCGATCGCTTTGACCGTTGCGCCCGCGTGATAGCCGCGTCCCGCCGGATTGGCGCGAAACCAGCGATGCTTGGCCGGATCG
The DNA here is from genome assembly GCA_035550355.1 of Pirellulales bacterium. Lineage (GTDB taxonomy): Bacteria > Planctomycetota > Planctomycetia > Pirellulales > PNKZ01 > DATAXP01. The sequence goes on along the minus strand of DASZPI010000233.1, from coordinate 3,834 downwards.
TCGTGACTACGCTCGATGCCTCCGTAGGCGTTGTCATACGAGATCGGCATCACAAGGAACGGCTCGATCGAGCCGCCGGTGATGCGAACGATGCCCGCCTGATATTTGCGGTTGCCGACGACGTTGAACGACTTGGTCATGGGGCCGACCCTTAGCGTCACGGTCACGCGGTCGGTCGGTCGCCCTTGGGCGGCGTACGCACTGCCGTTGAGCAGCACATCGCAGCGCGGTTTATGCGGCGCGAAATCGACCTCGTAGCGCGTCGAGGAAAATCCCGGCTCACCGGTGAACTCGTCGCACATGACGAGCGGCATCTGCTCGGCGACCAGCGCCGGCGATTGCTCGCTGCGGTCGGGAATGGTGAACGTTCCTTTGGCAACGACGACCAGCGACTCGCGTCCGGTGCGATCGACCGCCATCGTATAGCCGGCGAGCAGCTTCGTGTGATTGACCAGATGCATGGTTGCTTTAAAGCGGAAAGCCGAAAGCGGAAAGCGGATCGGGACAGACGTTTTTCGGCGATTGTCTTCTCGGCTTTCCGCTTTCGGCTTTCCGCTTTGACTAGTTGATTTGCACCGCGCCGCCCTTGATGCGATTGACGCCCGAGCTGCGGCTGAGCAGGTACGTGCCGCGCAAGATGATTTTGCCGGCCTTGGTGAGCGTGATGCTCGCATCGCCGCAGCGGAAGACCAGCGTTTCGGCGGCTTGCACCGTCACGTGCTGGCCGTCGGCCTCGACCTGCCACGCGGGGCCGCCGGGAGTTGGTTGCGGAATGTGAGCCGCGGTCGGTGATTCTTGCAACAGGCCAAGGATCACGGGGCGCGTCGGATCGCCAGCTTCGAACATCACGGCGACCTGCCGGCCGACGTCGCAGGGGCGCACGACCGCCGTCGAGCGTGCAAGCAGCCCGGTCGCCGCACCGGCCTCGGCAGGCAGATCGATGCACGGCCTTTCCGCCGCATCGAAGCCGGCGAGTGTGCCGATCACGACGCCCTCGATGCGTCGAGTCGGTTCCGAACGTTGCTTGTCGACAGGCTCAGATTCGTGGCCGACATCGAACATCAGCGGGAACGAGCCGACAATAGTTTCCGGCGGTTGCATGGTGGCTTTCGTGCACAAATCAGTTCTGAAGAATTTTTTGTCCCTTCACGACCACATCCTTGCTGGCTTTGATGTTGACGGCGCCGGAACCGTTGATCGTGATGTCCTTGCCGCTGATCACGATCGTGCCATCCTTCTTCATCGTGATGCTCGCCGCCCCGGCTTGCAGGGTGATCGAATCGCCAGAACTCACCGCCAGGATCGTCGCGACCGACAACGAATCGGCCTTGCCGACCGTGACGCTGCGATCGCTGCCGATGGTGACGCTTTCGTTTTGGCCGACTGTCTCGCTGCGGCTGTTGCCGATCGTCGTGGTGTCGTCCTTGGCAATGCTTTGAGTCTGGCTGCCGCCGACGCTGATCGTTTGATCCTTGCCCAGAGTAAAACTGCGGTTGTTGCCAACGGTGACCGACTCGTTGGTGCCGACGGTCTCGGTGCGATTTTGGCCGATCGTGATCGTTTCGTCCTTGTCGACCGTTTCGGTGCGGTTGCCGTGAATGGTGATCGTTTCGTTCTTATCGACCGTCTCGGTGCGATTGGCTTTGACGTGGGTCGTCTCGTCGTTGTCGATGGTCTTGGTGCGATCGTGGCCGACCCAATGCGATTCGTTGTTCTCGACCTCGATCATCTGATCTTTTTCGGCGTGCAGCAGGACGTGCTCGTGTCCCTTTTTATCTTCGAAGCGCAGCTCGTTGTAATTGGCGCCGCTGCCGCCGAGCGTCGATCGCGACTTCATGCCGCTTTGGGTCTTGTGATCGGGCAGCGTGTACGGAGGCATTTCGGCCGCGTTGTACAGGCGGCCGACGATGATCGGCCGATCGGGATCGCCCTCGAGGAACGCGACCAGCACTTCCTCGCCGATGCGGGGAATCGTCATGCCGCCCCAGGTTTTGCCGGCATGGATTTGCGAAACCCGAATCCAGCACGAGCTATGCTCGTCTTTTTTTCCCTCGCGGTCCCAAAAGAAATGCACCTTCACGCGGCCGTACTTGTCGGGCCAGATCTCTTCGCCCGCCGGACCCGTGACCACGGCGGTTTGCAGGCCGTGAATTCGCGGGGGGGTCGTCGTGCGCGGCGGCCGATAGATCACGCTGTCGGGAATGCACACAAAGCGGTTGCTGTAGGAAGCGGGCTGGGTATTGTCGCCCGTCAGGTAAGCCGAGCCGGCATGCGCACGATGGCTGATGCCGGTGATGACGAAGCCTTGCCCCTCCTCGGCCTGCACGACGTGCTTGGCAATGCTGAACTTGCCCCCCGGCGTGAGCGAGGGTGCGCGACCACTCGAGTACACCACGTTGTAGCCGGCCTCCTCGGCCTCCATGCGCAGCTTGGCCAGGGCTTGGCCGTCGCTGGTCGTACCGTAGCTGCCGGGGAATTCGTACAGGTCGAACTTCGCATTCTCGCCAATGTCGATGACGCTGTTGGTTTGCGTCCGCAGGTCGGTGCCCGGTGTTTCGAAGTTGTAGTCGGTATGGGTCAGCTTGCCCGAGCGATATTCGTAGCGATGTTCCCAGCTCGACAGGTTGTCGAGGAACTCGCGTTCAGGCGGCTCGAGACCGAACTGAAACGAGTTGTCGTCGCAATCGCTGTACGACGATACGTTGTCGGCGACGACCAGCGTGTGCTTGCCGTCTTTATGGCGAAAGAAATAAAAAATCCCTTCTTCTTCCATCAAGCGCGAGACGAATGCGAAGTCCGACTCGTTGTACTGCACACAGTAGTCGTGCGGCTGGTGCTGGCCTTGCAGTTCGACAGCGAAGTCGGTGAAGCCCAGGTCTTTGAAGACCTGCTGGAGAATGTCCGGAATGCTTTTGCTCTGAAAGATGCGGCAATCGGTCGTGCAGGTCAGGAACCACAGCCACGGCACGACCCGCGCGCGGTACTCGTGCAACCGCTCGTTGCGCCCGACGTACGAAAAGCTGTTGATGAAGCCGTTGAAGTACCGCGGCTCGTCCTCAAGGTTCAGGACCGTGATCGTGACATTCGTGCCGACCACGTCGTCGGGAGCGATCGAATCCTGCTCCGAAAACATGACCAGCTCGTACTCGAACAAGCGCGAGAGGTGCTCTTCGCCGCTGAACGATTGCAACAGCAGAACGTCGTCGCCCAGCGAGGGGATCGACAGGGCGAGCTTGCGATTTTCCTGGGTAAAGGTCGCCACGACGTGTTATCTCCCCGAAAGCCGGCGCTCGCATCAGGTTGCGCCGAGGCGCGGCGCATGCCCGAGCTGCCTCGGCGGCGCTAGCAATCTTAAATCGCGCATGCCGATTGCGAAAGACAGACCGACCTCACCCGGTACGCACGACGACGTAAAGCGATTATCGTCGCCGGGCAGCGCGAGTTGCCTGAATTCCGGCAGAATCTTCCTAGTTGGCCGAGCCGGAGCCGTCGCCCTGCTCGGGCGCTACGGTCCGGTTCCATTCCTTGAGCTTGCGCTGCAGCGTGCGAACCGAGATCCCCAGGTACTCGGCCGCGCGCGTGCGATTGCCGTGGAAATGGTCGAGCGCTCGCAGCATGGCGGCGCGTTTGAGCGAATCGATCGTCGCGCCGGCAACGTCGGCAAACTCGCCTTCCGCCGGTCGGACCTTCACATACACGTTCGACGGCAAATCAGCGGGGGTGAGCGTGTCGCCGCGCGCCATCACCACCATGCTCTCCAGGCAGTTGCGCAACTGCCGCACATTGCCCGGCCAGTCGAGCGATTCCAGCGTATTCATCAGCTCGGGGCTGACC
>DASZPI010000232.1:0-10221 GCA_035550355.1 Pirellulales bacterium | reverse complement strand
GGCCACCGACGCCGGCATGGCCATGTTGCGCTCCGGGGGCAACGCCTTCGACGCCGCGGTGGCGACGGCGCTGACCTTGGGCGTGGTTGATGGGCACAACTCCGGGATCGGCGGCGGTTGCTTTTTGCTGGCGCGTCTGGCCGACGGCACGTTCGTAGCCTTGGACGGCCGCGAGATGGCGCCAGCCGCCGCCGCGCGCGACATGTTCGTCCGCGCCGGCAAAGCCGACAGCGAGGCCTCGCAAACCGGTCCGCTCGCCTCGGCGGTCCCTGGCGCGCTGGCCTTGTACGACGAGGCGCTGCGTCGCTACGGAAAGCAAAAGCTTGCCGACGCGCTGCTGCCGGCGGCCGAAATTGCCGAGCGTGGCTTTCCGGTCGACGTGAAGTACGCCGCAAAGATCAAGGCCTCGGCCAGCAAGCTCGCGCAGTTCCCATCGTCGCGCGCTACGCTGCTCAAGGCCGACGGCACATCCCTGGGCGAAGGCGAAACGCTGCGCCAGCCCGATCTGGCGCGCACCTACCGGGCCATCGCCACCGAAGGGATCGATTGGTTCTATCGCGGCCCGTTTGCCGAAATGGTCGGCGCGTGGATGGCTTCGCACGGCGGCATCATCACTAAAGCCGATTTTGCGGCCTACCACATCGTCGAGCGCGAACCGCTGGTCACCGCTTATCGCGGCCACACGATCGTCGGCTTTCCACCCCCCAGTTCCGGCGGCGTGCACGTCGCGCAGATCCTCGGCATGCTCGAACGCTTTGACCTCGCAGCGCTCGAGCGCGAGAATCCCGCCAAGCGCGTTCATGTCGAAGCCGAGGCCATGAAGCTGGCCTTTGCCGACCGAGCCCATTGGCTGGGCGATCCCGATTTCGCGCAGGTTCCCAAGCGGTTGATCGACCCGCAATACATTGCCGGGCTCGCGGCGCGCATCGATCCGGCGCGCGCCACACCGGTGCCGACACACGGCACGCCGCCGGCCTACAACGACGAGCTGTTCGGCAAGCACACCACGCACCTGACCGCGGTCGATGCCGAGGGAAACTGGGTGGCGATCACTGCCACGGTGAACACCGCGTTCGGCTCAAAGGTGATCATTCCCGAAACCGGCGTGATCATGAACAACCAGATGGACGACTTTTCGATTCGGCCGGGAGTGCCGAACAGTTTTGGCTTGGTGGGCGCCGAAGCAAACGCCATTGCCCCTGGCAAACGACCGCTGTCGTCGATGAGCCCGACCATGGTGCTGAAGCACGACCGACCGGTGATGACCGTTGGCGCCGCCGGCGGACCAACGATTATCACCCAGGTGGTGCTAGCGATCACTAATCATTTCGATCTGGGCGATCCGCTGGATCGGGCGCTCGCCCGGCCGCGATTCCATCACCAGTGGTCGCCCGATACGCTATGGGTCGAGCAAGCGATGCCGGAAGCGGTCGTCAACGAGCTGCGGTCGATGGGCCACACGGTCGAGCGGCGGGCCTCGGGCGGGGCAACGCAGGCGATTTTGATCGAGCAAGACGGCACGCTCGTCGGCGTCAGCGAGCCGCGCGTGCCGGGAAAAGCGTCGGGGTTTTGAAGTCGTTCGTCAACGAGGATGCCAGCGATGACCCGTGTTGTGTTTGCATTGATGGTCGTGGGCCTTTGCACAGTCGTCGATGCCGGCCAATTCAATCCGGTGCTCAGCATCGGCGACAACGCGCCCACGTGGACCGATCTGCCGGGGACCGACGGCAAGAAACACTCGCTTGCCGACTTCAACGGCAAGGATGTGGTCGTTGTGGCGTTCACCTGCAACAGTTGCCCCTACGCCGTCGACTACGAGGATCGTTTGATCGCCTTGGCAAAGATGTACTCCGGCCCGCCAGGCAAGGTGGCCATCGTCGCGATCAATGTGAACAAAGTGCCCGAGGACAGCCTCGAGCAGATGCGCAAACGCGCCGAGGATAAAGGGTTCACGTTTCCGTACCTGTTCGACGAGTCGCAAAAGATCGCGAAAGACTTCGGGGCGACGTTCACCCCCGAGTTCTTCGTGCTCAACCGCGATCGCAAGATCGTCTACATGGGCGCGATGGACGACAATACCGACGTCTCGAAGGCGAACACGAACTATGTCGCCGCCGCCGTCGATGCGGCGCTGGCAGGACGAAAGCCCGCAACCACCGAAACGGTGGCCATCGGCTGCATGATCCGTTACGAAAAGAGCCGCCGCAGTCGCTAATGGCTGCGCAACCGCAGCAGAACGCAGCAGGGCGCTCGCTCAGTCTTGCTCTGTGCGCATTGCAGGTCTCTGGGCCTGCAGTGCATCGCTAGCGCGAAGTGCAGCGACCGCGAGGCGAATCTGCTCGTAGGTGGCGGACCCGTGCAGCGCCTCGTACAGCGGCTTGAGTCGGTCGGTTTCCAGCGACATGGCGGCTGAGCGAATCCGCGCGAACAGCTCGCGGTCGAGCCAGGCGCTGGGGTCGTCGAGTTGCTCGTGCTCAATGAAGTCGACCAAGTAGCCGATCACCGTGGAGGGCGCGCGGCCCAGGGTCCGGCAAACCTGCTCGATCGAGTGTTGCTGGGCAAACAGCTCGAACGCTTGTCGCTTGCCGGCGCCCGGCGATCGCACGGCCTGCGGCGGATCGTCGTGAGCCGCGTCGCAGTTCGTTGCGGCGCCCGAGCGCTGGCAGAACGCCGCGATCGCTGCGATGAATTCTTCGCCGTACTGATCGCATTTCGCTTGTCCCACGCCATGCACGGCGAGCATCTGCTCGGCGGTGGTCGGCCGGCGCCGGGCGAGATCGCGCAGCGTGACGTCGCTGAACACGACGAATGGCGGCAGGCCGCGCTCGGCGGCCTTGCGTCGGCGCAACGCGCGCAGCTCCTCGAACAGTTCACGATCGACGCCTTCCCACGAATCGAGCGCCACGCGCGCCTGGCGCCGCGGCGCGGTGGCTGGCTTGAGCAACTGGGGCGTCTGGTTGCCGCGGAGCACTTCCCAGCCCGAATCGGTCAACTGCACGACGTGGTATTCCCCCGCTTTCCGCAAATGCTGCTGGGCGACGAGCTGCTCGATCCAGCCGCGGATGTGCCGGCGATCGTGCTCGGCGAGCAGGCCATAGGTGCTGAGCTTGTCGTGGCCGAGCTGCAAGATGCGCGCATCGCGCGAGCCCGCCAGCACTTTGCCAACATAATCGGCGCCAAAGTTCTCGTGCAGCCGCGCCACGCACGAGAGAATTTTTTGCGCCAGCACCAGCGCCTCGGGCACAAACTCGACATCGCCCAGGCAGGTGTCGCAGGCCCCGCAGTTATTGGCCGGCGCCTGTTGCCCGAAGTACGCCATGATCGCGCGGTGGCGACAATCGACCGCCGAGCAAAACCGCTCGATGCCGCCCAGCAGCGTCAGCGACGCTTCCAGGGCCTCGGCGGGCAGGTCCTGCTGCAACTTCCGCCAGGTGACAAAGTCGCCGGCCGAATAAAACAAGCAACACTCGGCCTCGAGCCCGTCGCGCCCGGCCCGCCCGCTTTCCTGCTGATAATGCTCCAACGATTTCGGCGCGGCGGCGTGGATCACGTACCGCACGTTCGATTTGTCGATCCCCATGCCAAACGCCACGGTTGCCACGACAATTTTCACGCGCTCATCGGCAAACGCCTCTTGGCTGGCGTGCCGCGCGGTCTCCTCCATTCCGGCGTGGTACGGGGCTGCCGAGTAGCCGGCAGCGTTCAGCTTGGCGCAAAGTTCGTCCACATCGGCGCGGCGGATGCAATACACGATCCCCGACTCGTCGCGATGCCGGTCGATCACCGCGCGAATCTGGCGGAACTCATCGACCCGCTGCGCCACGCGATAGATCAGGTTCGGTCGATCGAACGAACCGACCAGCACTTCGGGTTCAGCCAGGCAAAGCTCGCGCACAATATCGCCGCGGACCTGCTCGGTGGCTGTGGCGGTGTAGGCGTGGACGGCAAGGTGCGGAAACCGCTCTTTCAGCACGCGCAGGCCGCGGTATTCGGGGCGGAAATCGTGCCCCCATTGGCTGATGCAGTGCGCCTCGTCGATGGCGAAAAACGACACTTCGAGCTGTTCGAGAAAGTGCAGCATCGCTTCGGTCACCAGCCGTTCCGGCGACAGGTACAGCAGCTTCACGCGGCCCGCGCGCAGGTCGTCGGCCACGCGGCGACGCTCGTCGGCCGAAAGGGTGCTGTTGATCAGCGCGGCGGCGATCCTGCGATCGACCAGGGCGTCGACCTGGTCTTTCATCAACGAGATCAGCGGCGATACGACCACCGCCACCCCCGGCATGCACAGCGCCGGCGCTTGAAAGCACAGCGATTTGCCGCCGCCGGTGGGCATGACCACCAGCGAGTCGCGGCCTGCGACGACCGCCTGCATCGCCTCGGCCTGCAAGGGGCGCAGCTCGTCGTAGCCCCAGGATGTGCGCACTACCGCGCGGAACGATTCGGACATAGCCAAGTCATTCTATCGCTCGGCAGGCCGAAACCACAGATGCACGCCGATCGGCAGCGGATCATTCGCGTCCGTCGGATCCGCGCTTCGCTGCGGTTGCTTACCCTTTTGCGGCGGCGGCGTCGGCGAGGATGGCGTTCATCCGCTCGACCAGGCGGTGCGGGTCGGCCAGATAGCCATCCACCAGCATGCTGCCTTCGAACAGTTGCTCGCAAGCGCGTTCGATGAACGGATCGCTCGCGTTGGCCTGGGCCAGGCGGGCGAGGTTCTGAACCAACTTGTGGTGCGGATTCAACTCGAGCACGCGCTTCGGCAAGTCGGTGTTCTTTTGCATCATCCGCATGATCTTGTCGATGTGCCCCGAACGGTGCTGATCGTCGGTCACCAGACAGGCCGGCGAATCGACCAGCCGATCGCTGGCACGCACGTCGATCACGCGATCGCCGAGAATTTCTTTGCAGCGCACCAGCAGCGGGGCGATGTCGCGCTCGGGAACCTCGGGCTTCGGTTCCTCAGCCGCATCGGCTTGTCCCAGGTTCTTCAGATCGTCGGGGTTGACCTGGTCGGCCGAGACGAGCGGCTTGTCGCGGAATTTATCGAGCGAGCCGAGCACGAATTCGTCGGCCACCTCGTACAAGTACAGCACCTCGATCTTCTTCTTGCGGAACAGCTCGAGCCGTGGATCGCGCTCGAGCGCTTCGCGACTGGCGCCGCTGAGATAGTAGATCGCGGGCTGCCCGGCGGGCATCGCTTCGACGTACTCGCCCAGGCTGATGAAACCGTCGGCCGTGTCGTTCCTCGACGAGTTGAATCGCAGCAATTCTTCGAACTTCGCGCGGTGCGCGTAGTCGTTGCAGCCTTCTTTGACGATGCGGCCGAACGTGCGCCAGAACTTCGCGTACTCGTCGGCATTCGTTTTCGCCAGGTCAAGCAAGTCGTCGAGCACGCGGCGCGTGAGCGCTTCGCGGATTTTGAACACCAGGCGGTTCTCTTGCAGCGTTTCGCGCGAGACGTTCAGCGGCAAATCGTCGCTCTCGACCACGCCGCGCACAAAGCGCAGGTACTCGGGCAACAGCGTCTTGTTCTGACTGTCGATCAACACGCGCTTTACGTACAAATGCAGGCTCACTTCGCCGCGGCCGAAGCCCATCGACTCGGGGTTGCTTGCCGGCACGAACAGCAGCGCCGAGTACTGCAACGGAGCGTCGGCGCCGAAATGCATCCGCAACAGCGGGTCTTCGGCGTCGTGGCTGATCAGCTTGAAGAACTCGTTGTATTGCTCCGGCTTGACCTGCGAGGCCGGCTCGCGCCACAGGGCCGAGGTCTGGTTGACACGCGTGCCGTTAACCAGCACCGGGAACGGCACGAAGTTCGAGTAGCGCGTGATCGCCGACTTCAGCTCGTATTCCTCGCCGAAGCGCGCTTCGTCTTTCTTGAGATGGATTTCGATGCGCGTGCCGCGCGGGCGCTCTTCATCGAGCGTGCGAATCGAGTAGCTCCCCAGACCGTCGCTGGTCCAGACTACCGGCTTGCTGTCGGGCGTTGCCGAGCGCGTGGTCAGCACGACCCGTTCGGCGACCATGAACACCGAATAAAACCCGACACCGAACCGACCGATGAGGCTAAGCTGCTGCGCGCCGTCGTCCTGTTTTTCGGCCGCGAGCTGCTGCAGGAAGGTTGCCGCGCCGCTGTGAGCGATCGTGCCAATGTTCTCGTGCACTTCGTCGGCGGTCATGCCGATGCCGGTGTCGGCAATCGTCAGCACCTTGTGCTCGCCGTCGCTGCTGGTTTCGAGGCGGATTTCCAACGGCAGGTCGGCGCTATGGATGCCCGCGCCCGACGCTTGCAGAAACCGCACCTTCTCCAAGGCGTCGGTCGCGTTCGAGATCAGCTCGCGCAGGAAGATGTCCTTCGACGTGTAGACCGAGTGGATGAGGATGTCGAGAAGCTGCTTGATCTCGGCCTTGAACTCGTGACTTTGGCCGGGACGGTCGGCGGTGGAGGTGCTCATACGGACGATTGCTGCTGGCTGGTGACGAAATTGACACGGAACGCACGGATGACGGGCAAGAAAGCAAGCAGCGTGCCGACGCCGTATCCCTTTGTCGTGAAGGCAGTTGCGAGATGGTGTTTGTTTGGCCTGAGACGGCCGCGCGCCATTTTGGCAGCCGCGATCATACAAGTCCGCAAAGTTCGCTTAATCATTATTGCCGTCAGGCACGATAAACCCTTACAGTCTCACCCCCTTCTCGAAGCCGATATCGTTGGGCGGATCACCATGACCGGTCAAAACCTGCGGATGGCGTTGGGACTGACCATGCTTGCCTGCCTGGGCTGCGCCACGGCCAAGGAGTCGGACACGTCGCGCACGGGGCTCGAACAGTTGCTGATCTCCAGCGCCGTCGATCGGTCGCTGGATCAGGTCGATCTAGCGCCGTTGCGCTACGCGAAAGTTTATCTCGATACGCAATACTTGGACTGCGTGGACAAGAATTACGTGATCGTGTCGATGCACCACCGGCTGATGGCCAACGGCTCGACCGTGGTGGCCAAGCCCGAAGAGGCCGACGTGGTGGTCGAAATCGGCAGCGGCGGCGTGGGGACCGACCGCAACGATCTGTTCGTGGGCGTGCCGCAGATTCCGCTGCCGCCTCCGTCGCCGATCTCGGTGCCGCGGATGGCGTTCTTTCAGCGCAGCAAAGCAATGGGCACGGCCAAGCTGCGCGTCATTGCCTACGACGTGAAGACGAAGCTCCCGGTGATCAACGGCGACTATATGCTCGCCCGCACCAATCACAACAACATCAGCGTGATGGGCGGCGGATCGTTGGTGCGCGGCGATGTGGCCGACGATTTGCACACGCGCACCGGCCAAAGCGAGAACGGCATCGAAATGCCGCATCTGCCGCACGTAGCCTTCTGGAAGAAAAAGCCCGAGGCGGCAAACATGGCTGCGGCAAGCAAGTCGCAGTGGAAGTAACGGGCGCGGCAGCGCGCCACGTCCGTATTGCCACGCTGGTTTCTAAGTACTCGCTGTCTACCGCGAGTAAAACACTTCCGGGTCGTCCACGATCCACGGCGTCGACCAGTTGCGGCCGTTGTCGTAGTTCGAGATGTTGAAGAAGATCGTGTTGAAGCGCACGCAGCGGAAGCCGTAGCAGTAGTACGACGCCAGGCGATCCTGGGCGCGGAGGTTCTCGACCCCTTCGCGCGCGTAGAAGTGCACCATGCCGTCGGGGCTGAACGACATGCCCAAGGTCCACCAGCCGGGGCCCTTGATGGCCGGCCCCGTCACCTCGTGGCCGTACTGATTGCCGCGGATCAGAAACACCGCCGAGTCTTCGGTGGTCCGGCGGCCGTCGGCCTTGTTGAACTGGATGAAGAACCCGGGCCAGTACGCCTCGGACTTTTCTTTGCCCTTTTCGCGTTTGCGGCCGACCACATCGGCACGGAACCCGAACGACGTTCCGGTGCGCTGCTCCCATTGATCGAACGGCGGCACGTAGACGCGCACAACGGTGCTCGGCGACCAAGAGGGGAGCATGTAACCGCCGACCTTGGCGCTGGTGTTCATGATCAGATCGTCTTGCTGATTCTCGTTGGTCACGCGGCCGGGGACGCCGGTGTGCAGCGAGCGCAGGAGCAGCGCTCCGGTGCTGCCCGACAGGCCGCCCGGCGGCGTTTCGACGCGCTCGATCTGATCGGGCTGTCCGCGGAGCGTGCTTTCGTAGACGCCGTTGTTGATCGAGCGGCCCATCGGCGGCCGCGTTTGGCTGTCGATGTTCTTGCTGCTTTTGGGGCTGCTGGGAGTGTAAGCCCAGGCGGGATCTTCGAAGTCGTCGATCACCACGGCTCGCGTGCCGGTGCCGGGAACAACTTGCGCCAGCGAAAGCGCGGGAAAAGTCAGCGCCAGCGCGGCGGCCATCGCACCCAGCCCACCGCGCGCCCAAACTGCACTTCGAAGCGTCGGTCCCGTCATCAGTTCACCGATTCCTTGGTTCGTGTACCGCGTCCATCGCCAAAAAACATAAAAACAAATCCCGAACGTGTCGAGGGCGGCGAACGTTCGCGGCAAATAACTCACGGTTCCGCGGGCCGGCGCGTCGCGATTTCGTCGGCCAACCGCCTGGCGTCGAGCTCGATGAGCGGTTCCAGCCAGTCCCAGCAATCGCGAATGTCCAGCGGATCGGCTCCGGCCGGGGTATCGTTGGCGCACGAGTCGGCAACGAGCACCAGGCGTGCCGGCTTGCCGCGGGATGGCGGCAATTTGATCCAACCACTATCGACCATCCGGGCCGAGCCGATCAACTGCGGACTACGGAACCGCTCGACCTCGCGGTCGTCGGCGCTTTCGTCGAGCAATCGAACGATGCCGCGCGCGCAGCCGCCGCTGCCGGCCGCCTGGTCGAGCCCCATCGCGGTGCGAAACCTGGTTGCCAGTGGCGGCAACTCGAACACCAGCCGATGATCGGCCTGCACGCCGAAGCCCCAGGCAAAGTCGCGTCGCGCACAGCGTAGCGGTCCGTCCTGAACGTTGCGATTGATGCGGGCGTACTTCCAGCCGGCGCCCAGCGCGTGCGTGCCGCTGCTGTCGACCGGCAGGATCGACGTCAGCGGAACCTCGTGCGGCGCGAAGAAGCGGCATACTCGCACCTGGTCGATCGCCAGCTCGATCGGATCGAGCGCCCAGGCCGGCTGCGCGGCGTAGCGCGAAGCCTGGGGCTCGTCGCTGCTGTTTCGCCGCTCGACGCGATCGACCACCGCAGTGAGCATGGCGCCGGTTGCCGACTCGATTTGCACGAGATGCGCGCCCGCGGGCGGCGCTAACCGGGCAAGCGTATCGAAATAGGCCTGCCAGGCATCGAGCGGCGGCAGATGGATTTCGGCAATCTGATCGAGCGGCACATGGCTGGTTTCTTCTTCCAACAGCAGGCGCACGCCATCTTCGACCCACCGCAGCGAACGGAACACCACCTGTCGCCCATCCCGATAGAACAGCGTTGCTGGCTCATAGGCGTTGGCGCCGCGCGCTTGCCAGACGACCTTGCGCAGCGCTTCGGTGCGAATGCGGGCGGTTGGACGGGTGGCGAGGCGAATGCCGATGGCGGGCGCGGGATCGACGACCAGGTGCGCCGTCGCCTCGGCGGCGGAGGTTTGCGTCGGACGATGAACGCCGAGCGCTGCGATCGGCAGCGTGTCGCCGCCAACGAACTCCAGGTACATCGTGGGCAGCGACGCAGGCGCCGCGTCCAGGTCGATCACCGAGCGCAGCAAACGCCCCTGGTGTGCATGCCGTTGCGGCGGTCCGACCCAGTTCGGAATGCTATCCGTGGTCGCCCGATCACCATCGATCCAAGCTAAAGCGTATCGATCGCGCTGCGCGCCCCACGCGACCGCAGCCTGCATCAGGGCAACCTGCGCCACCAGGATTTGCGCGGCGCGGCAAATCAATTTCCCGGCGGCGCTCATGCGATCAGCGCTTGCACCACGTTGCCGTGCACGTCGGTCAGGCGGAAGTCGCGTCCGGCGTAGCGATAGGTGAGCTTCGTATGGTCGAAGCCCAGCAGGTGCAACATGGTGGCGTGCAGATCGTGGACGTGGACGCGGTTCTCGACCGCTTGGAAGCCGAACTCGTCGGTCGCGCCGTAGACTTGCCCCCCCTTGACGCCGCCGCCGGCCATCCACACCGTGAAGCCATAATGGTTGTGATCGCGGCCGTTCATCTTGCCGCCATTATTGCCTGGCGAGGGGAGCTCGACCGTGGGAGTGCGTCC
>DASZPI010000231.1:0-3115 GCA_035550355.1 Pirellulales bacterium | reverse complement strand
GAAATGCGAGATAAAAGCCTGTTTAGCTCGCCCCGCGGCGCGCTGCAAGTATACGGCTTACGATTTCGCAAGGCGCAAGTCGTCCGTGTTGAGGCCACGGGACTGCGCCGGCAATGACTGCTCGATAGGGCTTTTCCTAATTCGCTTCGCCAACCGTCTGTTCCCCTCCGGCAATGGTTGCGAGGCTTGCCAGTGTCTGCATATCAACCGCCGTTGAGAAGAAGTGGACCGACCCGTCGCACTTCAGGAAGTTAACGCCGCCCAGATGCAGGCTTCCCCAACCGCGCCGACACGGCATTGAGCCGCCCGTCCCGCCTGCCGTAACACACGCGTCGTAGTCACTGAGCAGAATTCGCGATTGGGGTGTGACCGAGGACAAACTGTAGTGCGCGTAGGCATATGCCCAAAAGGTCCGAAAGGACAAGTCCGTCGTCGTCGTGCGTTCGCCGACCAGTAGCGTGTTCGACAGCCCGTCAGTGATGTCTTTGTAATTCTCGGTGGTGTAATTCAGCACTCCAATCGTGTGGATCGGCCCGCGGTTCGTGCGTACGAAGGTGCCAAGTTGGGCTGAATCCAGAAAGCTAATGCCGTCACTGGCGCCGGTCACCGCGCGATAGGAGCCCGGACGATAGGTAAGATTCAAGGCGCCGGCGCAGGCCGGACCCGAGGCCGGGACGCCCAATTGGTCGGTATCGACATCGGACGGGCAAACATAGACGGGCACAATCGTCTCTCGAACAGACTTATTCTGTCCTGCCTCGTTGAAGGCTCCGAAGTCGTAAGCGTTGTAGAGTCCATCTTGTTCTATGAACTTGAGGATCGACAGCGACCAATTCGCACCATCGTCCGAAGGCCAGCCCGTGCCGCCGGATTGGCCATCGCCGTAGCAGATGCCCGCAGTCTTCGTAACGTTGCCGGGCGGCAACGACGCGTAAACGTCGTGGTAGGACGTGATCGCCAGGCCGAGCTGCTTCAGGTTGTTCTGGCAATGGCTTTTGCGGGCCGCCTCGCGCGCGGCCTGCACCGCCGGCAAGAGTAGCGCAACCAGCAGCCCGACAAGGGCGATGACGACCAAGACTTCGACGAGAGTAAAGCCGCGTTTCTGCGCGGTCATGGTTCACCAATGCGCCTAACGAAGAGCAGCGCCAGGCTGAACAATCCCATTAGCAGCGTCGAGGGTTCAGGCACGGCCGCATTGTTGCCACTGCCAAGCGAGTGCAGCCAATTGGACGACATCAGGGCGATGTCCTGGGTATTGATGATGCCGTCGTGGTTCACGTCGGCCAGCAGGTTCGTGCCGGACTGCAGCCAACTGGAGGAAGCCAGGGCAATATCTTGCGTGTTGACAATGCCATCGCCATTGGCGTCGCCGGGAAGATTGATCGATTGAATGTCCGTTGCCTTAGTCATGAACAGCTCGTAATTGGCATTGTACGGGCCGCTCGCAGGCGACTCTTGGTCGAAGATGCCCGTCGCGTTAAACCAACCAGTCGGCGCATTTGCTGGTATGAATTGCGTGCTGGTTCCTAACTCCAAGACCATCTGATGCCCGCTCGTGTCCTGAACAGTCACGAAGCCGTTAGAGGTCCAATTTGTTGATTGATTAGGAGCCAGATGCACGTTCTGCAAAGTGACAAGGTCGCCCTGATACTTTTCACCGCCGGTCTGACGCGTCGGATCGAAAAGGATGTTGTTCGTGGAGTTATCCCAAATGCTCGATAGGCTCAGAGGAATCGGATTCGGCAGCCCGTAATTTGCTTGAATCAGACGCATCTGAAAATCAAGCGTCGGGCTCGTCGAATGCTCATCGTTGACGTTGGTTTTTCCGCCGAAAAATAATCCCCCTTGCGCGTCAATCTCGACCAGGTCGCCCGCTTGAAAGACGTGTCCTGTCGCCTGGTCAACGTCCACGCGCTGCACCTCGGCATTCCATTGAGCGTCGGTGAAGCTTTGCGTGGGGTCAGGCGTTGGCGCGGGGTTGAACGTCAGTGCAGGCGGAATGTTTCCGTAATTCTGGCCCATGTACAGCGCGACGCCGCCGGAATCGCCCGGAAGTGTTGTCTGCACGAATACCTGCCATTGGCCACCAAGATTGAACGGAATCGAGTTTGCGTTCGCCGTCGTGTCGAGCATGTCCGCCGGGTTGTTCAGCAAAACGCCGATCATTTTGATGGGGTAACCGTCGGCCGGATAGGTCCCCAACCCTGTCGAGTCCACGGCCTCGAAGGTGCTCATGGATGTGTAGGGCAATGCATCCCAGTTCACCGTATCGACCTGGGCGTATGCTGACGCGGTCGTGATCAACATCATTACCACAGAACAACCACACAGGGTCAGGTTGCGACTCATCAATGACGCTCCAATACAAAGTTGCGAATGGCTTAAGCGACTCCCAAACGCGGGCTTTGCAACTTCGATTCCGAGGCGCGCCAGACCTCGAATTGCCGTAAAAACAGCGTTTTCATCGACGGTTGTCGATGACGACATTTCGTTGTACAACGATTTCTCGCGCTTTATCACGACGAGCCGTGGCCCAGAGAATGACATGAATGCCGCGTCCCTTTCTGCGATCGCTACGTCTGTTGCGGCAGAGCGCGACCTGAAGACGGTACTGAACCGCATCGTCGCCGAGTTGGCTGCGCAAGCGAACGTTGCACTTGCCCGCATTTGGCTGTTGACAGATTCGAATGCTACGCAGGCGGAAGACTTGTTGCGGTTAGCCGCGAGCGCTGGCAAACCATTGGGCAAGGTTTCGGGCGGATGGTCTCGGCTGGATGGCGCGCACCAGTCAGTGCGTGTCGGCGCGGGCAAGATTGGGCAGATCGCCGCGACAGGTAAACCAATTCTGCTCGAACGTGCGGATCGAGACGAGCGCTGGGTCGTCGACCAGCAATGGATCATCGAGGAAGGAATCAAGAGCTTCGCAGGCCAACCGCTAACGTTTCGGGGCGACGTGCTTGGGGTGCTCGGGCTTTTCAGCCGGGAGCGGCTGACCCAAAGCGACTTCGATTGGCTGCGGGCCTTCGCAGATCAAACCGCGATTGCCATTGCGAACGCTCGGGCCTTCGAGGAAATCGAAAGCTTGCGGCAACGTCTGGAACTTGAGAATCGCTAC